>CBDVEF010000009.1:0-13869 GCA_965372935.1 uncultured bacterium
GATACTATTATAACAGTAGATCCAAACGAGAAAGCGGAAGATAAATATATTGAATGTCCCAAATGTGGATATAAAAATAAACCTGATAGTTGGTTCTGTGAAAAGTGTGGTGCTGACTTAATGCAATAATGGGAAATAAAATTATCGATTTAATTTTTGTGAATAAATATTTCACATTAGAATATATAATTAAGTACTCAAAATTTAAATTCAATCGTATTTTGCTTCCCAATATTATAGGAAATAAATTAAATAGCCGAATAGCTTCTATATTCAATAAGGTTGATTATTACAGTTATACTGAATATAAGCCGAATATTGATGAAATAACTGATAAGATTGATAAAAATACCATAATTTATTTTAAAGAGATATATGATTATTTAAGCGATAAAGATATCTTTAAGCTATCAAAACAAGCAGGACTGATCATTAGTGATAAATCTTTTTGTCTTATGGATTGTCTAAATACCTCCCTGGATATCTTTAATTTAATTATAACTGGCGATATAATTATTAAATGTAAATATCCGGGTGCCTCTTTTGCTATTTTTAACGAAAGCCTGGTAGATACTATGCCTTATGAAAATTTGCAAAGCTCGGGTAGTAATCCGGATTTTGTTATTGCAGATTTTATTTACAGAAAGATACCATTTATTTCTAATATGGCAAAGGGATTGAGGAATATAATCGATGAAAATATTCTAAGAATGAGAAATGGAGATGAAGAAAGATTACCTAAAAATTATGAGAAGCAATTACGGAAAATAGATTTTGAAATATGTAAAAATAAACTGATTTCTTTTAATTCGTATACCAAAAAGAATTTCAATAATAAACATATATATTTAATGATGAAAGACAACTGTATTTATACATATTTAATTTTACTTGTTAGAGATAAGGAAAGGCTTATAGAGTATCTTAAATCATTTAATATTGAGTCAATAGATTATTTTACTTATGATATACCATTAAATACAATTAGCAAAAGAACCAACAATGAAATAGTCCTGATCCCCTTTAGTTTATACAACAATCAAAAAGATATACAATATATTATAGAAGTATTGAACAAGTGGTAATGTGAAAAAGAAAGCTATTATATTTATTTCAGGTAGAGGGTCAAATTTAATGGCAATTTTAAACGCTGTTAAAGGTGGATATCTTAAAAATCTTGAAATCAGTATGATTATTGCTGATAATGTTAATGCACCAGGTCTTACAAAAGCGAAAAATGCTCGTATTAACGCTGATTTTGTGTATGCAGGAGCAAGAAAAAGTGAGTTCAGTGAAAAGGGGGTGGAAAATTATCTTGATTTAATTAACAAAATAAAACCTGATTACATATTTCTTGCAGGATTTATGAGAATAATACCTGAAAGAATTATTCAATCAGTAGAGTATGTACTCAATATTCACCCCAGTTTATTACCCTCTTTTAAGGGTTTGAATGTGCAAAAACAGGCACTGGATTATGGTGTGAAGATATCGGGTTGTACAGTTCATTTTGTTGATACAAATGTTGATAATGGTCCGATAATAATTCAAAGAGTGGTCCCGGTGTTTGATAATGATACCATTGAAACTTTATCGAAGAGGATATTAAAAGAGGAGCATAAAGCTTATCCGAAAGCAATATGGCTTCTTATAAATGATAAACTCAAAATCAACGATAGGATAGTAAAGATTGTAGAATGATTAAATTTAAAAATATTATTATTGTTGTATTTTCCGGTATTGTACTATCTTCAGCATATTTCCCTTTCCCGCTTATATATAAAACAATAATACCTTATTTTATATTCATACCATTATTATTTATTCTTGATGGTATTAAGAATAAATTAGAATATTTTACTATTGGAACCTTATTTGGAATTTCCTTGATTACTCCGCAATTATACTGGATTTTTGGTTTGCGACTTGAGGATGTAAACTTTTTTGCAATCTATTTAGGCACTGTACTACTTATATTATTAATAGGATTACAATATGGTATAGGATTTCTTATATATGGTATAATTAAGCGATTTATAAAAAAGTCATTTGTTTTTATTTTTATATTTCCATTAATCGAGTATTTTAGGGGATTAGGATCATCATTTGGTTTCCAATGGGGTATATTGCCACTGACTCAATCATATAGCCCATTGTTTTTTCAATATTGTGATATATTCGGCACATATAGTATAACTACAATAATATTATTAAGTAACTATATAATGTTTAAATATTTCAAATCAAAGAATAGAAAATTCATTTTAATTGAAATACTTCTATTTATATCAATTATTTTATATGGTGTTATTAGCCAAAATATTCACAAATCAGATAGATACATTAATGTATCATATGTTCAACCAAATGTATCTCCATATATAAAGCATCGGTCTGCATTTATAGATAAAAGGTTTAAGATGTTAATTGAAATATCTGATGAATTAAAAAAGGACAGTACTGACCTGATTATTTGGCCAGAGACTGCTAGTCCTGTTTATTTAAACTATAGAATGGATATACTAAACAATTTAAGAAATTATGTTGATTCATTAAATATTCCGATTTTAACGGGAACCCCGATAGTTAATATTGAGTACAAAAAACCAATAGAGTATTTTAATGGTGCTATGTTTATAATTCCATATGACAGTTTTTATATATACAGAAAGGTATATCCTGTTCCTTTTGTTGAACGGATGCCATATTCTGATAAAATACCAATTCTTAATAAGCTCGATTTCGGGCAGGGGCATTATTCGGTTGGCAGGGAATATACTGTTTTTAGAACAAATAGATTTAAATTTTCTGCAATAATATGTTTTGAATCTATGTTTGAAAAATTGTCAAGAGGTATGGTGAGAAATGGTGCTGAATTTATTGTTAATATAACTGAAGATGCCTGGTTTGGAAAGACATATTTTTCATATATGCACAATGCATTTCTACCTATCAGGGCAGTAGAAAACAGAAGAAGTATTGTGAGATGTGCAAATACAGGTATATCTTGTTATGTTGATCAATGGGGGAATGTAAGAAATAGATCTGCTATATTTACAAAATCGTTATTTAGTGATAAAGTAAGTTTAATTGATAAAATAAGTATTTATTCAAGATTGGGCTATCTTTATCCATTTATATTAATGATAGTTATATTGTGTTTAATTATTATTTCTTTCAGGAGGTTATATGAAAATCGGAAAAACTGAAATCCAGATCATTCAAGGTGATATTCTGACTCTTGATGTAGATGCTATTATCAATCCTTCAAATAAATACTTACAGCATGGTGGGGGATTGGCAGGGCAAATTGTTAGGAGAGGTGGGTATTCTATTCAGAGAGAAAGCGATAGATTAGCACCTATAGATGTTGGCTCTTCAGTTATTACAGAAGGCGGTAATTTGGTAGCAAAATATATAATTCATACTGTAGGTCCGACTATGGGGGAGGGGGATGAGGATGATAAATTCAAATCTGCTATAAGAAGTATTTTGGAACTTGCCACAGAAAAACGGTTGGAAAGAATAGCAATCCCAGCTATCAGTACGGGAATATTTAGATATCCTATACAACGATGTGCAGAAAATATGATTAGTACAATTATGCAATTTTGCAAGAACAATGAAACCTCAATAAAGGAAATTTTTATATGTCTTTATGAAAATAACAAATTCAAGATATTTAATAGCAATTATAAGAAGATGGAGAAGATATTTAATACGTTAACAAGGTAGTAGAAGGATATGAAAAGACCAAGTTGGGATGAATATTTTATGCAGATAACAGAGCTTGTAAAAGAAAGAAGTACATGCTTGCGGAGAAAAGTCGGTGCAATAATTGTGAAAAACAAGAGGATTTTGACAACGGGATATAACGGACCTCCTCAAGGTTTTAAGCATTGTGAGGAAATTGGCGGATGCATTAGAGATAGATTGGGTATAGTTTCAGGGCAAAGGCAAGAACTGTCGAGGGCAGTACACGCTGAACAGAATGCAATAATTCAGGCAGCCAAGATGGGTATAAGTATTATGGATAGTACCTTATATGTTACAAATCATCCTTGTGTAATTTGCACCAAGATGCTTATAAATGCAGGTGTGAAGAAAATAATTTTCAAGGATGGTTATCCTGATGAATTATCGAAACAAATGCTGGAAGAGGGGGAAATAGAGGTTAAAAAGTTTAGTGATTTAATAAAGTAATATGAATGTTAAATGTACTCTAATAGGAGGGGTAATAGGTTTTATTTTTGGCGGACCAATTGGTGCATTTACGGGAGTAGTTTTGGGTTTTGTAATTGATAAAATTTGTATTATAAATAAAACAGGAATTGATGAAAATTCCTTGAATGAAAAGATATATCTGTTCGCAAAGCTTTCAATTGTTGAAACGGGATTTGAATTCGCTAAAAGGGATTTTATAGAAAACTATTATTTTAAGAAGATAAATATCGATGCAGAAAGAAAAATAAAATTGCTACATGAATATGATACATTATCTGAGGATACTGAGAAGTCAATTCTCTTTATCCCTCTATTGAAATATAGGTTAAGTGATAGTAATAAAAGAGATTTAATTAATGATTATATAAAATTCTCTTCAATTGGTGGGTTAAGTAAAAACAAAAATGATTTTATATTTAAAGTCGCAGGTAGGATTGGAATTAAACGATCTCTTGTTGATGAAAAAATAACTAATTGCATGAAAAGATATAATAATATATCATTGGATGTTATGGAAAGTATCAATGAATTAGGACTTCCTTTTATATTTACTAAAAATGAATTGAAAGGGAGGTATACAAGTTTGATTGATGAATATAAGAATCTTGAAAAGAGAGATGTTTTTTATTCCAATAAGATAGAAACTATAGATAAAGCATATGCTTGTCTGTTAAAATATAACCAGGAGGTATAATATTATGAGGAAAAGCATAGTACTTATAGCAATGATTTGCCTGCTACTTTATTTAGGATGTTCTTTATTTCATTCCCCATCATGGGAAGAGGTAGATATTGAAACCCAAAAAACTATAACCAAAATACACTTTGTAGATAAGGATGTTGGATTCCTTGTTACAGATGGAGGAGAAATTTTCAAGTTTAATAATGGTGTATGGAATGAATTGACAAATCCCGATACAACAAATTCTCCATTATATGATATAGCGTCATATAATGGTAATGTTTATATTTGTGGTGGTGATTCTCTTAAAGCCATTGTTCTAAAGGGGCAGAAAGATCAGGATAGTATTTTAATTATGTCGGAGTTTAGTGGCAATTCACTTGCTGGGATTATGGTACTTGATACTATGAATATATGGACTTGCGGAGGGAAAAAGATTTATAAGTATAATGAAACCGGATTTGCTGTGTTATATTCCATTCCTGAATGGAGACGGATGAAACTTATTAAAATATATGCCCTTTCTCAAACAAGAATCTTTGTTTTGGGGGAGGGATTATCTGATACATTGTCATATTTATTTAAGTGTGACAATGGTGAATGGTCTGAATTGTATCTTAATATGAATCAAAAATTTTACGATATATTTTTTCTGAATAGATCAACAGGATATATAGTAGGTCAGCAAATGAGTGTATATAATTATACAGGTTCGACATTTGAAAAGGATAATTCTTTCCCTTCCTATGATATATCTTTTTATGCAATTCATAGAAGTGATATTAATTCAGGTTATATTGTCGGAGGGATAGGATCCGGATTGAATACAATAATTTACAGTTTTAATCAAGGCACCTGGCAGAAGGAAGAAGGCATTAAGAATGCAGTACTTAAAACAGTATATTCTATTGATAGAAATAATGTCTGGACCGGTGGCGATAATGGCAAGCTATTTCATAAGCATTAAGACATATGGCTATTGAGATCAGGATAAAAAAGACAGATTCTAATGCAATAATTCCTGTATATAAAACAGATTTGTCTTCAGGAATGGATATATTTTCTAATGAAATATATAAATTGAAAGCAGGAGAAATATACCCTATATCCACCGGGATCGCTGTTGAAATACCTAAAGGTTTTGAGATTCAGATAAGGCCAAGAAGTGGTCTTGCGTTGAATCATGGCATTGGCATTCTTAATAGTCCTGGCACAATTGATGCCGATTATAGAGGTGAAATTAAAGTAATACTCTTTAATTTTTCAAAAGAACCATATAAGATTAATATTGGTGATAGAATTGCCCAGTTAATTCTTACCAAAGTGAATAAAATTTGTTGGGTAATGGTGAATGAATTATCAGATACCGATAGAGGGAAAGGAGGATTCGGGCATACAGGTTATTAATCCTGCTACGATTATCAATTTACGCTCTCTATGGCGATTGGTATTTTTGTCTCCCTTCTTTGTCATTCCTGCGAAAGCAGGAATCTATCCTTAACCAAACTTTATCACACCAATTTACACGAATAAAGAGTAATAGACGCCAGACGCCAGACATCAGACACCAGCCGAGAAGGGAAAGAAATAACAACGAATTTCACTAATGGGAAGAGAATAATTTTTAACTTTAATTTCACGAAAGAAATAACCACGAATTACACGAAGGAGAAGAGATAAATTTTACCTTTTATTACACGAATTAGAGAATGAATTTCACTAATTTACGGTTTACTTTCCCTCTGGTATTGTCATTTCTGCCTTCCTTTTTTGTCATTCCTGCGAAAGCAGGAATCTATCCTTAACCAAACTTTATCACACCAATTTTAGATAATGCCTTTCATATAGATAGGTCGTTTCACTCCTCACAATGACATTGATGGGCTTAGTGAAACTGAAACATTAATCTTGGCACTTGACATTTCTATGATTTATTGTATACTTTACAAAATTTTCATAGGAGGACTTATGTCATTTACTGTTTCTATAAACGGTTTTGGACGTATAGGACGTCTTGTATTAAGGGCAGCTATGGCAAATAGATATGATTTTGACATAGTAGCTATAAATGATATTACGAATGCAAAGACATTGGCTCATTTGCTTAAATATGATTCTATTCATGGTGTACTGAAGGATGATATTAAATATGATGAGAATAATATTTATGTTAATGAAAAAAGGATAAAGGTATTTTCTGAAAGGGATCCGAGACAACTTCCATGGAGAGAATTAGGTGTGGATATAGTTATAGAATCAACAGGTATCTTCAGGAGCAGAGATAAAGCTGCTTATCATATTGAAGCAGGGGCGAAGAAAGTTGTGATTTCAGCTCCTTCATCAGGAGAACCGGCTGATTTTACAGTAGTTATGGGTGTTAATGATAATCTATATGATATGAATAAGCATAATGTGATTTCTAATGCTTCCTGTACAACAAATTGCCTTGCTCCAATGGTAAAGGTGCTTAATGATAATTTTGGAATAACATATGGCTTTATGACTACAATTCACTCATATACCAATGATCAAAAAATACTTGACTTACCCCATAAGGATTTAAGAAGATCCAGGGCTGCAGGTGTGAATATTATACCGACTACGACAGGTGCTGCAAAAGCAATCGGGTTGGTAATCCCTGAATTAGCAGGTAAATTACATGGCATATCCATAAGAGTTCCTACTCCGGATGCTTCATTGACAGATCTTGTATGTGAACTGAAAAAGGAAGTGACCACGGAAGATATAAACAAAGCCTTTAAAGATGCAGCAAGTGAAGGTTCTCTTGCCAAATACATCGAATATTCAGAAGAACCCCTTGTTTCAAGTGATATTATCGATAATGAATATTCAATGGTTTTTGATTCGGGGAATACATTTGTTAGAGGAGGAAATCTTGTGAAAATACTTGGATGGTATGATAATGAATGGGCATATTCATGTAGGATTTGTGATCTGGTAAGTTTTATAGGAGCTGATATTTAATGAATGTTTTAACCATTGATAAATATAAAAATTATTCAAATAAAAGGATTCTTATACGGTGTGATTTTAATGTTCCCCTCAATAGATGTGGGGATATTGAGGATTGTACAAGAATCGCTAAAACACTTGATACAATTAATTATTTATTGGACAGAGGGGCGGCTAAAGTAATTTTGATGTCTCACCTTGGTAAACCAGGTGGTAAAAGGGACGAGACCTTATCCTTAAAACCTGTCAAAGACAAGCTTGAGGAACTTCTGAAACAGGAAGTAACTTTTATTGAGAACATTACTGAAGAGAAATCTATAAATATTTCAAAAGATAAGACGAGTAACAGGATTATCCTTCTTGAAAATTTAAGATTTTATCCCGGGGAGACAAAGGATAATAAGAAATTTGCACAAATACTTTCAAAGTATGCTGATATATATATTAATGAAGCATTCAGCGTTTCACATCGAAAACATGCTTCGGTCCATGCTATAGGTGAATTTATTGATTTGAAAATAGCAGGATTTCAAATGGAAAAAGAGATCACATATCTCAATAAGTATGTAAATGATCCTAAAAGACCATTTGTTGCTGTTATAGGTGGAGCTAAAATATCATCAAAAATTGATGTTATGATAAATCTAATAAATAAAGTAGATCAAATGATTATTGGTGGAGCGATGGCTTTTACCTTTCTTAAATCCCAGGGAATCGATATAGGTAAATCACTTTTTGAGAAAGGTAAATTAGATTTAGCAGAAAAGATAATTAAAAAGGCAGGACAAGCCGAAGTAATGCTTTTGTTGCCAGAAGATGTTGTAATTGCAAGTAGTATTGACAAACCGGGAAAAATTAAAACAGTAGAAATTCATAAAATACCTGATAATAAAGTGGGTGTGGATATAGGTGATGTAACAATAAAGAAATATAAATCTGCTTTAATAGGAGCAAAAACTATTATATGGAATGGACCTATGGGTGTATTTGAAAATTACAAATTCAAAAAAGGGACTTATGAGATTGGAAAGGCAATTGCAAAAGAATCAAAAAAGGGTGCAATATCAATAGTTGGTGGTGGAGATACGATATCTGCTGTCAATAAATTTAAAATGACAAAAAAATTCAATCATATATCTACTGGTGGAGGAGCCTCTCTTGATTTTATGTCAGGGAAGAGTATGCCAGGTATTGAGATATTAATTAGAAAATAGAATATGAGAAAGATATTGATTGCCGGGAATTGGAAAATGAATAAAACTGTAAATGAGACAGTACAGTTTTTTGATAACCTATCACCAAATATTGATCATTCAATTACATTAAAGGTTGATATTGCTATTTTCCCCCCATTTCTTGATCTCTCTGTAGCTTTAGAAAAATGTAGAAGTACGAGTATAATAATTGGTGCTCAGAATATGTATTACAAGGATAATGGAGCTTATACCGGAGAAATATCGCCTGTAATGTTAAAGGAAAGTGGTGTTAATAATGTTATTATTGGACATTCCGAAAGAAGATGTTATTTCAATGATAATGATAATGTTATAAACGAAAAGGTATTATCAGCTATATCACATAATATAAATACTATTCTTTGTATAGGAGAAACAGAAAAGGAAAGGCAGGATAATAAGCATTTTACTATTGTTGAAAGGCAGATCAAGAGAGATCTTTTTAATGTTAATGCTGAAAACATTAAAAAGATAACAATTGCTTATGAACCGATCTGGGCAATTGGTACGGGAAACATTGCTACACCTAATGATGCAGATGAAATGCATAAACATATTAGACATATTATTGGTGAAATATATGATAATGAGGTCGCTGAGAATATTAGAATTCTTTATGGAGGAAGTGTAAAACCAAACAATTCCAAATCACTTCTTGAAAGAAACAATATAGATGGAGCTCTTATAGGTGGAGCAAGTCTTAAACCCGATTTATTTTTAGAAATAATAAAATCAACTATTGAGTAGGAGGAAACATGATTCTATTTTTAACAGCAATACATTTTATAATTGCTATATTATTAATAATCATTATTCTTTTTCAACAGGAAAATGCAAGTGTAACAAGTATGTTTGGAGGAATGACCGAATCAACATTCGGGGGAAGAGGTGCTGCTCCGATAATGATTAAAATCACTTCTGTTTTAGCAATATTATTTGCTATTACTTCATTGATACTTGCTTCCGCAGCATCAAATGTTAAAATAAAGAAAAAATTTGATTTTCAAAAAACAGAGCAAAATGTACCTGTAGATAATAATGAACAACAACAGAATGAAAATTTACCTTTTGGCGATATAGAGGGTAAGTAATGGAGGATGAGATGTACGCAATAATTGAGACGAAAGGCCATCAATATGAGATTTCAGAGAATAGTAAAATCAGGGTAAATAATATTGATGGTGAAATTGGTTCTGAAATAAATATAGATAAGGTCTTACTTATCAATGATGATACAAATTTGCTAGTTGGTAATCCGTATGTCAATAACGCAAAAGTAGTTGCTGAAATAGTTAGTAAAGGAAAAGGCAAGAAGGTACTTATTTATAAATTTAAAGGAAGAAAAAAATACCGCAGAAAAAGAGGTTATAGAGATCAATATGTTGATCTTCTAATTAAAAATATAACCTACTAAAGACTGGAGGAAATATGGCACATAAGAAAGGTGTAGGCTCATCAAGAAACGGTAGAGATAGTAATGCTCAATATCTGGGTGTTAAAAAGTATGGTGGTGAATTTATTAGAGCCGGTAGTATAATAGTTAGACAGAGAGGAACAAAAATACACCCGGGAGAATATGTCGGCAGAGGAAATGATGATACCCTATTTGCTTTAAAAGAAGGTTATGTAAAATTCTTTAAAAAACATAATGGTAGAAAATTCGTAACTATAGAAAGCAAAAATAATTAATTTTACTTCTTTACTAAACAATACAAAAAGAGTAGTATTTACTGCTCTTTTTTTGTTTTATAAACATAAATATAACCCGATATAAATGAGACTAATGCTATTATAATAGTAATTATAGAAACAATTAAATCGAGGTAGAACATTGCGAATAGAAGTATACCAAATGACAATATTACAGAAAAGATACATAAAAGAGGATTCTTTTCCTTACTATACCTGAAATATGAAAATATAGAACCGGAAAAAATAGGGAAAAGTATAGAAAAGGCTATGAGTAATATAGATATAGATATCTTATAAAATGATACAATTATCATTTCATGCCGGCCCAGTATTTATTTTTACCATTATTTTTTGCAATATACATATTATTATCGGTAATTTTAATAAGATTTGTAATATTTTTGCTATCCATAGGGTATTCTCCCAATCCAATACTACATGTAAGATTTATATTAGCACTAAATGTATGGGAACGAATATTCCTTAGTATCTTTTCTGCTATTCTTATTGCATATTCCTTTGAATGTTCAAGTATAATCACAAACTCATCTCCACCGTATCTGAATATTTTAATATTATTATCTATTATAATTTTCAAAAGATCAACATATTCTTTCAATATATTATCTCCAGTTAGATGCCCATGTGTATCATTAATGTTTTTGAAATCATCCAGGTCTAAAAGCAATAAGGAAAAACATGATTTATTATGCCTTGTTCTGTATATAAGACCGTTAATATATTCATAGAAATGTCTAAAATTGTATGCATCGGTTAACGCATCATGAACAGCCATATAATTTACCTTTTTATATAGCAAAGCATTATTGATGGAGCTGGCCAGTGTTGGAGCTAATGTTAATGTTAATTCTAAATCGCTTTTACTATATGCATTGCTATTTTGATAGTCTTGAATTGCAAGAACCCCTATCACTCTATTTGAAGTGATAAGCGGTATCCCGAGAAATGATTTTGTTGGCTCGCCAAATTTGCTAATTCCTCTCTTGGCAAGTTCGTTATCCACATCGGAATTACAAAAAAACGGATGTTTGGTTTGAATGATATATTCTGTTAAGCCGTTTTTAAATGGACGAGTAAATTCTTTGATCTTTTTACCATTATAAATTTCATATAGAAAACTTATTGTACTATTATCACAGTCATATATTGCAATATAAAAATTCTTTGCTTCAAAAAGCTTGTTTATCTCATTATATATATATTTAAGTAATTTTTTCAAATCGATTGTCATTGAGAGTTTTTTATTTATCCTGTTAACGCATGATAACCTATCAACAGTATTAGTACTCACTTTCAATAATGAACTATTGTTTAGTGTAATAGCAGTAAATTTCGTAAGAATATTTAGATTTTCAAGTATATTGTCACCTATACTGGTATCTTTCCTATAGTAAACATTTAATAATCCTATCAATATAGATTGATTCATTATGGGTATTACAATTACCTTTTTAAAGTATTTGGATTTTATGTTATTAAAACAAGGTGTGGAACTATTAGAATCATCTATAATACAGGTTTTTTTAGATTTTAATATTTTCATCAATGTATCTACATTCTTACTGTTTGTCAAAGTCTTAATATGTTGTTTGGGAAATCTAAAAAATGATTCAAAATTTAGCTCTCCCTTTGGATTATCACAGGTTAAAATTGCAGAAGCATCTGCTGACGCAATTTTACAAGTAGATTTTAAAACTTTATTTAATATCAATCTACGATCATAAAGGGACATAATGCCCGGAATAATTGAATTTATTGTATTATAGTCATATTCCATCATATTTATTCTTCATATATATAATTATACTTAAATATTCAAGTACATAAATTATATATTATTATATTATAAAATATTCTATCACAATATGCATATTAATTCAATAAGATAATGGGAGAGGGAGATTAACCGCGGGAGGGGGAGACTACCACGAATTCACGAATAAATAGTAATAGACGTCAGACTTCAGACATCAGACATCAGACGAAAAGGGAAAGAAATAACAACGAATTTCACTAATGGGAAGGGGATAATATTTAGCTTTTATTTCACGAATCGTGAACTGATTTCACGAAGTGGGATATCTTTTAACTTTCCCTCCACATTGTGGGAGGGAACAGAAGGGAGGGGGAATTAGGGCAGATAATGGTCTGCCCTAAAAACTTCCGGTTTACGATTTACGTTCTCTATGGCGATTGGCATTTCTGCCTCACTTCTTTGTCATTCCTGCCTTCCTTCTTTGTCATTCCTGCGAAAGCAGGAATCTATCCTTAACGAATCTTTATTGCACCAATTTACACGAATAAAGAGTAATAGACATCAGACACCAGACATCAGCCGTAAGGAAGGGAAATGAAAACGAATTACAAATTTCTAATGTGTCATCCTGAATTTATTTCAGGATCTGGTTTGAGATCCTAAATCGATACTGAATCAAGTTCAGCATGACATTTTAGCATTGTAACATCAGGCAAATAATTCTATTCTTGACATAGAATATATTATAGATTAAAATTATATAAATAGATTGTTTTTGAAAAGATCGAAAAAGAGGTATCAAAAAGATAATATTCTTTGTTAATGTATCCTTATTTAAGTGTTTTAGTAAAGGGATGATGTAATAATGAGCAAAATACCTAATGAATACAAAGATGATTTAACAGGTCTTTATAATAGGCGATATCTCAATATAAAGGCACATAAAATAATTAAGGAAGCAAAGCATAAAAGGAAACCTTTATCAATACTTATGATTGATTTAGATCATTTCAAGAATGTAAATGACTCTTATGGACATAGCTATGGAGATACAGTCTTAAAAGAATTTGGTATATTTCTTGATGATCTACAAAGGGGTGATGATATGGTATTTAGATATGGTGGAGACGAATTTGTTTGTATTCTTCTCAATACTGATTATAAACAAGCTGAGAAGTTTTCGCATCGTCTTATAGAAATGTGCAGGGAGAAAATTTTTCCCAGGATAATGTTAACTATAAGTATTGGTATAGCATCATTTCCTCGTGATGGGAAGAGTTGGCAGA
>CBDVEF010000010.1:0-12940 GCA_965372935.1 uncultured bacterium
GAAGCATTAACTGGAATAGGCAATAGATTTCCCATAACAAAATCCAGGGTTACTGATTTTGGTGTTTTTCCTAATATGAAAAAACCACATGTATTATGGTTAGCAATTGATAATAGTAAGGAACAGTTCTCAAAAATCGCCCAATTTGTTGATAATTCTCTTAGTGTATATGGTTTTGAAAAGGATTTTAGGCCTTTTTCTCCACATATAACATTGGGACGTTTTAAAAAACCTATACATAATCTATCAACCTATATTAATAGATTAAAGAAACCTGAAATAGATATTAATATAAACACTATTTCTGTTTATGAAAGCAAACTTTATCAAAGTGGTCCGATATATAGCGTTATAAAAACTTTTCACTTAACTAAGTAGGAGGAATAATGGCAAATAAGAAAAATGACGAATCAAGCGGGAAAAAACAAGCAATCGATATTGCATTAAAACAGATAGAGAAGGAATATGGCAAAGGGGCTATAATGAGAATGGGGGATCGTCCACAGAGAGATATAGATATAATACCAACAGGTTCGATTTCACTTGATGCAGCATTGGGGATAGGTGGTATACCAAGAGGTAGAGCGATAGAACTCTATGGCACTGAAGCTTCGGGCAAAACAACATTGGCACTTCATATAATAGCTCAGGCACAGAAAGCAGGAGGAATAGCGGTTTTTATTGATGCAGAACATGCTCTTGATCCCGTATATGCTAAAAAGTTGGGGGTAGATATTGACAATCTATATATCTCGCAACCTGATACGGGTGAACAAGCTCTTGAAATTGCCGAAACACTTATTAGGAGTGGAGGTATAGATGTTGTTGTAATTGATTCTGTTGCAGCACTTGTTCCTAAAGCTGAAATTGAAGGGGAGATGGGAGATGTTCATGTCGGTCTTCAGGCTCGTCTTATGTCTCAAGCTTTGCGAAAACTTACAGGTGTTCTAAGCAAATCTAACACCGCTGCGATTTTTATTAATCAAGTGAGATATAAAATAGGTGTTATGTTTGGCAATCCAATGACAACACCTGGAGGACTTGCCTTAAAATTTCATTCTTCGATTAGAATGGAAATAAGAAGAATTGGAACAATCAAGAAGGGTGATACGGCAGTAGGTAATAATATTCTTGTTAAAGTCGTGAAGAATAAAGTTGCCCCACCTTTTAAGGAAGCACGTTTTGATCTTATGTACGATAAAGGAATTTCCAGAGTTGGAGAAATATTAACACTTGGTACAAATTTTGGATTGATTGAGAAATTAGGGACATGGTACTCATATAAAGGAGATAAAATGGGGCAGGGGAAAGACAATGCATCAGATTACTTAATCAGTAACCCTAAGGAAATGGCAGAAATTGAGCTTGAGATAAGAAAACAGCTTGGACTTGTAAAAGTGGAAAAAGAATCCGCAGATAAATGAACGACAGTAAAAATAATGAAATAAACAATAAAGATAGGGTGCAAAAGGCTCTATCTTATTGTTATTTGATAATTAAAAGAAAAATATATACAGAAAATGAAATACGATCAAAGGTATCAATAAAATTTGGAGAAGATATAGTTGATATCGTAATAGATAAACTTAAAAAAGAAGACTTAGTTAATGATAGAATCTATATAAAATTATGGGTAAGAGACAGGATTGAATTTCATCCCGAAGGTATAATAAAAATGAAATTTGAATTAAATAGAAAGGGAATCCATGGTAATATCATTAATGACTATTTTAGAAATAATTCGGTTAATGAAAATGTAATGATAAGAAAATTGATAAAAAAGAAGATGAAGAACAGGAGTATAAATAGAGACAAATTATATAATTTTCTTCTTAGGAGAGGATTTGTGTCTGAGGGAATCTCAAATATTCTTAATGAATATTATTAGTGTTTTATCCGCAATATGAGGTTGCTGATTATTATTGAAAATTGAGGAACAAAATCCCATATAACATTCTCTTCAAGAACCATTATTCTACTTGCATAAAACTCAATAATTCCTAAAATTTCATTATTATGAACAATGGGCATATCAATTATTGATATATTTTTATTCTTATCTGTTGACTTAAAACGCGGGTCCGAAGAAATATCTTTAATTAACATTATTCTATTCATTTGATAAGAAGTTCCGGGTACCCCTTCTCCAATATCGAACTCTTCAATTTGAGTAAATCCTTTTGGTGCATCACCTATAGAATTGTATAATTTTAATTTATTATTATGTTTCAAAAACAGTTGTATATAGAATAGATCAGCATAGTGCATAATATCACTTATGATACTATTAATTGCTATATCAGGATCAGTCATTTCAATAAATGTTGTAATTGTATCCTTAACAAGGTTTAGATAAAGCTTATAATTATCTGTTTGCTTTCTATCGTTTGTAATGGAGGTAATATCCCTAATAACTCCTACAATGAAATTCTGATGTTTACTAAATGTAATCTCATAAACATTATTAATATGTTCAATTTCAATCATTGCTGTATCTTTTTCATATAATTCATCATATATATTGAAAAATTTAATACTATTTTCTTTTCCAAAGAGATATTTGTGAGATAGAGAATCGAAGGAATCTAGATTAAATAATTTACAAAATGCTTTATTCCCATATAATATATTACCTTCAAAATCGCTTGTAAAAATTGGTATATGTAAATCTTCGCAGAGATTTGCTTTTAAGGGGTTAAAAACAGAGAGCTTTTTATATTTTGTCATAGGTATTTATAATATGAATTGCTTTTCCTGTCAATAGATTGTGATGGAATTGTAGTAGATAGGTATAGACATACTTACCACTTTAATGAGAGAGGAAAGGATTAAATCCATTCCTCTCTGTTTAAATTATTCCCCCTCCCTTCTGTTCCCCCATTATCTGTATGAAAACCTTTCTATCCCTTGGTCTATTGTCATGATCAATAACGACTATTTGTTGCCATGTCCCAAGAACGAGTTTTCCGTTTGAGAAAGGAACAACAATACCGGGTCCCATAAGAGTAGCTCTAATATGTGAAAATCCATTGTCATCTCCCCATGTCTCCGAATGCCTTGTTTTGAGATTTTTTGAAATCATCTTTTCAAGCTGTTCTTTGACATCTTCAACAAGAGCGGGTTCGAATTCTATTGTGGATATAGATGCTGTTGAGCCTGTAATAAATACATTAATCATTCCGTCAAATATATTTGAATTTGTAGCAATTCTTTGAATTTCATTGGTTATGTCTATAATGTCAGAGAATCCGCTTGTTTTTACATTTAAATACTCGCTATATATCATATTTACCTCTAATCATTTTAACATTTTCATAAGGTTTTCAACAGCATTTTCCAGTTGGCTATCTCTCCCGAAAAGGGTGTCCTCCGGCGGGTTGTCTATATATATATCCGGTTCTATAGGGTTATTTTCAAAATTGATTCCATCATACTGTAAAACTGCTTGTGAAGGTAATCTAAATCCCGTACCATCATATAATTCAACATTGTACGTTCCAATAACACCTCCTGCTGTTGGGACACCTATAATCTTGCCTATTCCCATATACCTAAATGCATATGGGAAAATCTCTGCATTTGAGAAAGATCGTTGATTAATTAGCATTACAACGGGATTATCCCACCTCATCATAGGAACTATTCTCTTTTGTTTGTATCTATCAAGCTTATACATATATGATTTTCTTAGAAAAAATGTAATGTAATAATCGTGTGAAAATCCTCCTCCGTTCCCTCTTACATCAAGTATAAGTCCCTTTCTATCGCTATATTTAAAAAGGATGCTATTTAAGAAATCGTAATAAGAATCATTGCCCATGCTTTTTATATGGATATATGCAATCTGACAATTGCTTAATGAATCCACGAGATGTTCTCTGAATGTAATCAGTTCTTTATAGAATCTTTCATAAGTATCCCAGACTGATTCCGGAATTACGGTATATTTCATTTCTTTGCCATTCAAATCCCTTTTAATATATATATCTGTTTTCTTCCCCTCTTTATTCAATAAAAATTCAGCAGGATCTTTATCTTTTAGCTCATTATTATCAATTTTGACAATAAAATATCCCGGTTTAATCTCTATTCCCTCTCTATCACATGGACCCCCTCTATGTACCTTTGTTATATAGGGATAGTGTTTTTTATGAATGTAAGAAACCCCCAGATCTCCATAACTGTTTTTTATTGTCTTTTCATTATTGTAAAATCCGAGATGAGAAGCATTTAGGTCTCCAAACATACGATAAACAATATCGGAAAGAGTATTAAAATCATTTACATTTTTTACCTGTGACCGATAATATTCTAATACCTTATTCCAATTAAGTCCATGGTATTTCGGGTCGTAAAAATAGTCATGTAAGAGAAGCCATGCCTCTGAAAATAGCTCTTTGTATCTTTCCCGCCTATTTTTTAAGACCTTTTTTGCAAAATTCACAGGTGATGATTTTCCCGAGGCGATATCTATCATAAACAATTCATTATTATCTATATAGTACATATATTTTCCATCAGATGAAATATCTAACATCTTTGTATTTTTTATGTCGAATAATTTTTCAGGTTTATAATCATAAACATCATTTTTCTTTTTTAAATCTATTTTATAAATTTGAGTGCTTTTATAAGAGGATACACCCTGTAAAATAAAATCTCTACTTTTTGATGCCAGATAAGTTCTTGCCTGTTTGAATCTTGTTATTTGATGGATTCTATCCTCGATACCTAAATATTCTATACTAACATCGGTTTTAATTGTGTTTGTATCCTTCTCTGTTACTAATCTCTTATACGATACCCGGGGGTTTACAAGATCGATATAAAACAGATCCCCATAATACTGAAGTCTTTCAATATTATATTTGTACTGAAAGAACAATCGTTTACCATCGTTTGAAAATGTAATCGGAAGACATATAAACCCCTTTGATGTGATTCTATTAATTGATGATGTTTTTGTATCATAAATATAAATATTGTAAATACTATACGATTGTCCACCTCCATTCTTTTTCGCATAAGCTATATATCTCTCATTGGGAGAAAATATTGCATTGTATATAGTTCCGCTGTCGATTTTTACTGATTTGCTTTCTTTATATAAATATAACCCGAGTGGTGTTCTATAGAGCATTGTATGAGGGTCGTTATCCGAAAGGCAGATTATCTCTTCCGGAAGTGTATCGTTTGTAATCTGTTTGAAAATACATGTTGTATCTCCCTGATAAATATTGAAATATCCATCTTTATTGGAAGTATAATAAAATTCTCCGTTTTTTATATAAAATGGGTCTTTTTCCCAGAATGATGAATTTGTTAAATTTCTATTAATAATGTCGGGATAATAGAGAAACATATCACCATTAGAATTGATGATAAAAAGACTATCGTTCTCGGAACTTATTGAATAACTTGAAATATTACCAATGGTTTCATAGTATTCATTATCCTGTGCTCTGTCGGGTGATGTTTGATATTCTATTTCATTTTTATTACCACTTGCAAGGTCAAGAGAAAATAAGTGAAATTCTTTCTCATATATAATTGTTTTGCTATCCTCTGAAATGGAAAATGAATTTATATTTATGTTCTCATTTGTTATTCTTTTGATTATTTTAGAATTTATATTGTAACAATATATATCATATTTGTTATCATTCATAGATGAGATATAATAGATAAGTGAATCCCTCAATATAGGTTTTATATCATTTCCATTATAATCTGTTATTTTTATTACCGGTTCTTTTGTCTCTCGTTTTTTTATGTATATATTATAATCGGCACTCCCCTTATATTTATAACGATATGTTCCTATACAGCCATAAGAATATACAATATATTTATCATTAGCATCCATTGCTGAAGCATTCCCATAGAAATATTTGCAGGGGATCCCCCCGGTAATAGGAACCTTAAAGATATATAAACCATAATCTCGATACTTTGACAGAAAAACTATATGATTATTTTCAAAGAATAAGGGATAATCATATCCTCTGCCAAATGTAACCTGTGATATGGTACTGTTCTCAATGTTATAAATAAAAATCTTTCTTGTCAGACCATTTCTATCGGAGGAAAAAGCAATATATTTCATATCATTACTGTAAATAGCTGCTCCGTCATAAGCCGGATTTACTGTAATAGGGATAGCTCTTCCTCCGTTAATGCTCCCTTCATATATGTCATCTCCGGATTCAAATAATAAACGCTTGCCATCGGGGGATATAACAGGATTATTTATAAGTGTGTGAGTGTATGTTAAATTTATTATTAATAACATTGATACTGTTAGCAATAATTTTCTCATAATACCTCCTTAAAATCGATATATTATATTATGATAAAGAACTGATTTTGTAAAGAAGGAGATTATGATTACGGTAGACAGGTATGAACATACTAACCAGTTTAAGGAGAGAGGAAAGGATTTAATCCATTCTCTCTGTTTAAATTATTCCCCCTCCCTTCTGTTCCCTCCCACCTGTGGAGGGAAAGTTAAGAAGTACTCCTTTTCTATTTATATTCCCCTTTACGTGGTTAATTCTTTTTGTGTAATTTGTCCTAATTCGTGAAATTGTAGGTGAAAATTGTCTCTTCTCCCTTAGTGAAATTCGTTATAAATTAGTGAATTCGTGGTTGATCTCTCTCTTATGTTTATTTCACTAAGCTCATTATTGTCATTGCGAGGAGTGAAACGACGAAGCAATCTGCATTTACTCTTGTGGGATTGCTTCACTTCGTTCGCAATGACATGTTCATTTTTGTGAATCGTAAATTGTTAATTGTTAATCTAAAATGGTAAATTGTTGTTTTTTCCTCCTTCAGTGGTTTTCTTCCTCGCCCTTGATTTCATTCCTGCCTCTCTTCTTTGTCATTCCTGCGAAAGCAGGAATCTACACCTTTTTGTCATCGTATCCTGAAAATGTGTTATATCCTGCATTCTCCCTGTTCTTTCATTCTTACTTATCTCCATATTATATTTCTTATTGAAATATTCGTTTAATTTGATATAATCTATCTGAAAAAGAAGTTGCTGTGAAAAATACAAAAAGGAGATTGGCAATAATTTTAATTATAAAAGATAAAAGCAAGAATAAAAAATAGGAGGCAATATGTCATTTAACCTAAAATCAAGATCGTTATTAACATTAAGGGATTATACCCCTTACGAAATTCAGTATCTTCTCGATCTGTCAATAGATCTTAAATCGCAAAAAAGAGCAGGAATATTCCCAAAAAGACTTACCAATAAAAGTATTGCATTAATTTTTGAAAAATCTTCAACAAGAACACGTTCGGCATTTGCTGTAGCAGCTGCAGATGAGGGTGCTCACCCTGAATTTCTCGGCATTAATGATATACAGCTTGGCAAAAAGGAATCCGTTAAGGATACTGCAAGGGTGTTAGGTCGAATGTTTGACGGAATAGAATTTCGTGGTTTTAAACAGGAAACAGTTGAGATATTAGCTGAATATTCAGGTGTCCCTGTTTGGAACGGATTAACAGATCTCTATCATCCTACACAGGTTCTTGCCGATCTTATGACGATGCAGGAAAATTTCGGACAACTTAAAGGGAAAAAGATAACATATGTAGGTGACGGAAGAAACAATATGGCAAATTCTCTAATGGTTGGTTGTGCAAAAATGGGCGTAAACTATACAATCGGAGCTCCTGAGAATCAGTGGCCTGAGAAATTGCTTATTGATTATGCTCGTAAAATTGCAAATGAAAATGGATCAACTATTGAATTTTCAGCAAATCCATCCGAAGCTGTAAAAAATGCAAATGTCATATATACGGATGTTTGGGTTTCGATGGGAGAAGCAGAGAAACAGGGGATTGAAGAGAGAATTAGGGCATTAAAGCCTTTTCAGGTAAATATTGAACTTATGAAAGCAACTGGATTGGATGACACGATTTTTATGCATTGTTTACCAGCTCATCATACAAACGGGATACATGATATGGAAGTTACGGAAGAGGTATTTGAGAGCAAAGCTTCTAAAGTTTTTGATGAAGCCGAAAACAGATTACATACTATTAAAGCAGTAATGATTGCCACATTAGTTGGATAAATAAGAGGGGAGACATGTCTCCCTATCCGTATGAATATTCTATTTTTATATATTTCTCCACCTCCAGATGATACATTATATACCGGTATAAATCAAGGTGTTGGTATACTTTTAAGTATTCTTCATAATATGGGCAATAAAGTTGATTTTAGGATTATATTTGATGAGTTATCTGTTAAAGAAATAAAATATTTCCCCGATTTAATTTTTGTATCATCATATTCCGGTATGATTGATGTTGCTGAAAAGACTATTAAATATGCAAAGTCAATGAATCCACATTCATTTATTGTTCTTGGTGGAGTACATTCGACGGTTGCTCCCGAGCAAGCAATAGATATTGAAGGTGTTGATTGTATCGTTATAGGAGAGGGTGAAGTCGCCATAAAACAGATTGTAGAGAATTTTCCGCAACGCAAGTTTAAATCCATTCACGGATTAAAGATAGAGGGGGAATCTGTACATAAAAAACCAACTTTTATAAAGAATCTTGATGATCTTCCATATCCTCACAGGCAATCATTTAATCAACAAGATATATTAAATAGGTATGGTGCAATTGTTGGAGCTGAATTTATTATTGGTAGAGGGTGCCCATATTCTTGTACATATTGCATTAATAGTAAACTCAACGAAATATATAGTGGAGAACATATAAGATTAAAATCTCCCGAATATATAATTGCTGAGATTAAAGATTTTATTAGGGAATATGGGAAACCGGAGTTAATTGGGTTTCATGATGATATATTCCCATTTCAAAGGGAATGGTTAGATAAATTTTCATATCTTTATACAAAAGAGATAAATATACCATTCTGGGCAAACACAAGGGTTGGTGTGATAAGGAAAGATTTATTGAAAATATATAAGACAATGGGATGCAAAAGACTTCATATAGGCGTAGAAACAGCAAATGAAGATTTAAGAAAAAGTGTACTTCATAGGGATATGACGAATGATGAAATTATTAATACATTCGGACTGGTCAAAGATTATGGAATAAAAACAGTTGCATTTAATATGTTCGGGATTCCTTATGAAACGGAGGGAACAATAATTGAAACGATACAATTATTAAAAATAATAAAACCTTTTAGAACAATAATATCGCTTTTCACCCCTTTCCCCGGAACAGCTCTACATGAAATATGCCTTAAAGAAAATTGGGAATTCAATTATAAAGTAAGGAATTTTTACAAAACAGAACCACCTCTTACTCAACCTTCGATTTCGAATGAAAGACTAATTTACTATTTTAGTAATGCTCTTAAAATGATATATGGATAATATTTTATATACAGGACTTTTTAGAAGCCCTACAAGCTGGGCTAAAGTAAATCGAGAGATTGCACTTGCTCTTATTAATCAAAATAATAATATATTTGTACATGAGCAGAAGGGATTTCTTTTTAATCGAGATATATATCTTAATAGCAAAATAAAAAGTAGGATAAAAAAAATAAATGGTTCATACAATGACCTTTGTTTTATTTATCCTCCGATTTATAAAAAATTACAAGGTAATAAAAAATTTTCCATTCTTACAATAGAATCGACAAAGGTTCCTGAAATGTGGAGTAATGCAATCAATAAATATATTCACACAATAATTGTTCCTTCCAAATTTTGCAAAGATACATTGATAGAAAACAATATTAATATTCCAATTAAAGTCATTTCTTTCGGAGTGGATCGTAATATTTTCAACCCGACTAATTGTAATAAATCCGATAAATTTAGATTTCTTTTTATTGGAACACCACATTATAGGAAGGGAATAATTGAATTAATAGAGGCATTTAAAAATGTTTTTTCTAATCATAAAGAGGTTGAGCTGTACATTAAGATTTCCTATTTGCCTATAAATAATAAATTGAAATCCTGGGAAATAGCAAATATTCCCGAAATGACAGGTAAATGTAAAAACATTATTATTGATTCAAAACCTGTTAGTGATAAGAAAATTGCAGATCTTATTGCGGGTGCAGATGTTGTTGTACAACCTTCGTATTCCGAGGGGTTTGGTCTTTCTATACTTGAAGCAATGGCGATGGAAAAGCTTGTTATAACAACATTATGGAGTGGAGAAAGTGAATTTGTAACAGATCGGAACAGCTTGATTGTCAAAAACGATTGGATTGATAGTGAGAATATTCAATATGGTGAAATGTTGAAAGGAGCCAAAATGAAAAGACCTGACATTAAACATCTCGAAGAGATTATAGAATATTCTTTTTTGAATTATTATAAACTGTCGCATATCAGATCCGATGCTCTTAAGACTTCATATAAATATTCATGGGAAAGGACAGCTGAAAATATTTTGAAGGTTTTACAATAAACATAAAGCAATCTACGAAAGAGGGAGAGGGAGAACCACCACGAATTTCACGAAGGAGAAGGGGACATATCTTCACATTTATTGTAAAATATGTGTTTTATTAATAAAATCTACCAGCTAATTTTAATCAGTGGGATATTATCTGTTGGAACATTGTGCTTATTATGTAAAAATAATATTAGACTTCTTTCTCCCGACTTAAAAATATATTGAAAAATATTGTGATGATCAATAGCAGGAATAGAACATAAACCTTCCCCAATCACATTTCCATTCCTATCTATGTCTAAAAGTAAGAGTTCATTGCTGTTAATGGATTCTCCAATTATTTTATAACTATTGTCATTAAATTGGCTTGTTTTGATTCCTACTTCATCGTATTCTGTCCCATAATTTCTTTCCCATATTATATTCCCATCTCTGTCAATATTAATTATATAAATGTCCTTCCCTCCATTGCTAAACGATTCGGTGTATCCTGTGACAAAATAAGTATTATCTATTTCCGACATAGAAAAAACAACATCATTAAAATAACCCCCAAGGTGTTTGCTCCACTGTAAATTATATAAGGAATTATATTTTTCTATATATATATTTCTTTTGCTATTTATCTCTTGATTCCCAAAATTGATAAATCCGCCGTCCTGTGTATTCAGGCAATATTCCAGTGATACAATCGAGTCTTTTTGTATCATATTAATTGAATCACCATTTTTGTTAAATTCATAAATAAAATTGTCGTTAAATGTAATAGATAAATGGGAGCCATCTTCTTTAAAGTTACTTGATTTCATATCCCATGTATAATCTGATGGATAAGTTACTATCATTTTAGTCCATTTTATATTTCCCGTTTCATCATAATAAATGATATATGGCACGATCCATAAATATCCCCAAATTGTATCTTCATAAAAAGCTCTTGCAGTAACTACAATATCACCATATGATGTTGGAAATGCATTTGATATATAAAGATTATTTGAGGTATCTGTATAAACATTCTCCCATAATTTATTCCCATCTTTATCAAGTTTAACTAAATTGATAAAATTTGTATTTTGATAACCAGCTAATAGATATCCCTTATCTGATGTTCTTTTAATTGTTTTTAAAACAATTGTTGAATCTGTATTGCAGGTTTTACTCCATTCGATATTACAATTGTTTTTCTCTGTCTTATCTCTATTGCTAAAGAAACTGCATGAGTTTAATAATAAAATGGTTATAATAACAATTAAAGCTTTATTTTTTATCATTTTAAATTCGATCTTATTATCTTAATTAAATATATATCATTTTCTCCGGCACTGAAGGATTTTGTACTACCGACAATCATAAATCCTCCATCATAAGTTTCATAAACTGAATATGCAATATCATCATCTTTGCCCCCGAATGTTCTATCCCATATTTTATTACCGTCTTCATCCACATTTAATAAATAAACATCTTTATTCCCATTTCCTATTGATTCTGTATACCCGCATATGAGATATTCACCACAGGATAATTTAATGATCTTATATGCTTCATCATTTCCGCTCCCACCAAATCCCTTTTTCCATTTAATATTTAGAGATTGATCTATTTTTACAAGCAATATATCCGTATCAAATCCAAGATTATAATTGAATCCTACAGCCATATATCCGTTATCCGATGTTTTTGTTATTGACAATAAACCGCTTCCAAACACACCCGTATAATCCTTATGCATCAACAAATTTCCGTCTTGATCCAATGAAGCCAAACATATATGGGGAACCCATTCCTTAATAAAATTATTGTATGTTTTTGATATACATAAGGTTACAATGTTTCCATCATTGCTTATAATAATATCTGTAACAAAACCTTTTGAATTTGTATTGCCAAATCCCTTCGACCATAAAACATCAAGATTTTCATCTATTTTCACAATGTGTGGTTGATGATATTCTGTATTAACTCTTTTACTTCCTCCGATTAAATAAATATTGTTAGAAAATCTTTCAATTTTATTAAATTCTCGATATTCTGAAAAACGCTTTCCTTTTATACTATAGTGATTTTTAATATAAACATAAGGACTATAACCAATACAATATCCGACAACTGCAAAATTATAGTAAGAATTACCTGTTATCGAAGACATACCATTTTTTTCTAAACAACAATCATTTACATCACCATATATGCTAATATTTTTAACATCTTCATCACTAAGCAATAGATAATTATAATCCTCGGTTTCTATAATATCGAGACCATATTCATCACCAATAGTCCCATATCTCATTTCCCAGAGTTCCTTGTAACTTTCATCAAATGGATCCGATGTTCCCTGTCTGCAGGAAATAAAAGTAATTGTTATTAATATAATTATTACTGCTTTAAAATAATAGATTGTTTTCATATTATGGACTATTAACATATTTTTATAAAAAAGTAAAGTATTTGACCTATCCTAAATATAGAGATAGAAAACGGATAATGGCAATAAGCATAGGAATTATGGTAA
>CBDVEF010000011.1:0-12914 GCA_965372935.1 uncultured bacterium
CCATCTAAATTTCATACTACCTCCTTTAAAATAGTTATATTTTCCTCATATTACAATATTTATATCATTTATGTCAAGTTTATAAAGACATAAGCGATTTATGTTTTCAAAGAAAGGCTTCAAAACAAGAACCTTTTTAGTATCTTTTTTTATATAGAATGTCAATAGTTTCTCCTATATTTAGTTTTCAAATCACCAAGTATCTTTTTTGCACCGCTATCAGCCGGATTTATAACAATCCATTTATTAAGTATTCTTATTGAATTGAGTGTGTCCGCTTCCCTCATAAAGAATACAAAGAATTCCTGATAACTCTGATATGAGCTGAGAGCATTCTTATATATCTCTTGCACCTTTGCCGAATCACCCAATCTGTCATAATGTTGTATCAACCCGACATAACCACTTGGTGATTTCGGGGCATATACTATCGCATTATTATAATATTCGATTGCCTCTTTTCCCCTGTTCTGTTTCTCAAGCTCTTTACCAAATGCATATGATAGATATGCATAACCCTCTTTATCCTTCTTCTTTATCTCCTCCATTATATTCTTTGCTTCATCTGTTTTTCCCTTTTGTATGTAAAGAGGTGCAAGTGCTGTGAGTATTAGAGACTTCTCATGTTCCATAAAACCTGATGCTTTTTCAAGTGATTCTATTGCTTTATCTATATCACCTGCACTCCTGTATGAGTAACCAAGCATCAGATATCCAATACCATAATTTCCTAACAACTTCCAGTTAGTCTCATTTATTACCACACTCTTGTTAAACCCTCTATACTTAAAAACCTTGTTCAAAAGACTATCCGTTTTAGGAATATTTATCATATTATAGCCAAATTCAGGGACAAGTTTATAAGCTATACCTTCAAGTTTCAGATGTCCACTGTATGCGGATTTACTATCCTCCGAAACGGTTATAGCAAAATATATATTTATTTTACTCTTACCCTCTTTATACCGCTCGATTAGTTTGGGCATTACTTTTTCTCTGAATTCCGCTGTAGTTGCAAATAGTTCGTCCCGTTTAAGTTTATATCCTACATTCCATGCAATAATATCTCTAATAGTCAGATCCTTTACAAATAATATTTCTCCCGTTCTAAGTCTAATCGGACGAAGTGATTCTAATTCTCTGTCAGTAAAACTAATAGGTACACCCGCTATTTTAAGCTGTTTAAGATTCCAATCGGTGTTTAATAAGCTAAGATTTGCATTTATTACACCTTTCATCGGAACAACGCCACCATATTTTTTCTTGTATTCATTATATTTCTTAACATATCTCTCGCCATATACAAGATCTTCTGGAATAGGCTCATCCTTTGGTAAAAATAATCTATACTTCTTTACACCCTGCTGAAACCATAAAGGATATGTATCATTATCCCCGTTTGTAAATAACACACTGCCATCCTCAGGACAGGAGAGCATATTATATCCATAGGAATCGGCTATCCAATTGCCATGTCTGTTTGCGTCACTCCTGATGTTACTTGCAAATGGAATGAATGCTACTAAACAAGCTACACCTAATGCTCCATATGTTAAATGCTTTTTGCCCTTTTTTATCAATTGCATAATAATGCTCCAGACAGCCATTCCAATATAGAACGCAAAGAAAAAATAACTGGGAGCATAGAAATAATCCCTTTCCCTTACCTCTCTCGGTACATGAAGCGGGTTAGGATCAGATGGTGAATATTTTAAATTAAGATAAAAGACAAGTGCAATACTTGTGAAAAAGAGTGTTGTAAAAACAAGGACAAATGTCTTTTTATCCCTCTTATAGTGCTCATATATACCATAAAGACCAAGTGAAAAAAATCCTATATTCGCAATTGTAGAGAGAAATGGCATAATACCCTTTACCGCTTCTCTCGGCCATGGTGTGAACTGCCAGAACATATACTTAAAATATACAATATACTGCTGTATTAATGCGGGAATCGTCCCTACCTGAGGTCCCGTTCCATCTGCAAAATCTGTCTTTCTCGGGAATAGATACTGTGGACCATATTGTTTCCTTGTAAATACATCCCAAAGTTTTTCGAAATTCGTTGGTGCAACCATATTGATATACGGATTAAGTCTTGCTCTGATTATTAGATATGCATATGTTGTTATACCCAGAAATAAAAGTATTACTGCAGCTGTAATTAATTTCGGGTCAGCAAGATCCTTCGGTTTAATAATCAATACATATAATATAACACCGGGAAAGGCAAGTAACGGCATAAGATGTATACCTACACTAAGTGATGTGATGTATATTATTAATAGCAACATCCTCTTGCTTCCCATATGACCGATATTATCTTTCCACTTTATTGCAAACCATATCGATAGTGTCATAATCACAAGACTTGGACCATATACCTCAGCTTCCACTGCATTATCCCATACCGAATATAAAAATGATGCTATTATTGCTATCGTAATTCCACTTACTATCATAGCAAGATTCTCCAAATCACTTGACGGTTTCTTTATCTCCTTTATCACTCTGACAAATACAAGATAGAGAAGTGCGGCAGCTAAAGATGTTGACAAAACCGAATAAAAATTCATCCAGAAAGCCTTCTCTGCTCCGAATGGAATCATTGTAAATATTCTCCCAATTAAAACCTGCAACGGTGTACCAGGAGGGTGAGGAATACCCAATATCTTCGCTACAGGGATAAATTCACCGCAATCCCAGAACGAAACGGTAGGTGCCATTGTAAATAGATAACCTATTAACGGTATAAAAAATGAAATCAAAAAGCCCGCTATGATAAATTTCTTTTCCTTATTCATATACCCTCCAGTATTTACTAACTTATTAATTCTTTTAAATATTCCATTAACTCATTTTTATCAAAATCTGTTCTCAATTTACCCATATATGCTACAGATACCATTCTCGTTTCCTCTGAAACAATTATACTAATAGAATCACTGACCTCAGTAATTCCTATAGCTGCTCTATGCCTTGTTCCAAAATTGTATCCAATAGAAGGTTTTTCCGATAAGGGAAGGATACAACTGGCAGCAACAATTTTGCCATCCCTTATTATAATTGCACCATCATGTAAGGGAGAATATGGAGTAAAAATTGTTGTTATTAGATCCTCGGAGATTGCAGAATCCAATTTAACACCAGTTTCCTCGACATGTGATAAAATGTTATTTTTTGTAATAACAATAATAGCCCCGATACCTCTATCCTTTAACTGTAATGTTGCTTTAACCAACTTCTCAATAATGGTTATATTCGCTTTCTTTGCAATAAATCTAAAAACTCGTATCTTGCCAATTTCATTAACTGCGGACCTTAGTTCATGTTGGAATATTATAAAGAAGGCAACTAACCAAACATTTTTTAACTGTCCTGCAAGCCATTTCAAGCCTATCATATTAAATATATTAGCGATAAGAACCATTGAAAAAACAAATAGAAGGCCAATTAACATCTGGTTAGCTCTTGAATTTTTTATAAATATTAAAATCTCATATATTATAAAAGTAAGTGCTGCTATATCAATAATATCGACAATATTAAATAAAATCATTGAAAATCCATTCTGTATTTTTTCGTTATTGCATCAGCTATTCTTATCGAATCATAAGCTGATCCTATATCGTGAGTCCTTATAATATCTGCTCCATTAACCAGGGATACTATCTGACTACCAATTGTAGCATATAATCTGTCATTAACATCTCGTCCTAAAATTTTTCCTATAAATGATTTTCTCGAAACTCCTACCAATATTGGCAATTTAAAACATTTGAAATCATTTAGATCATTTAATATATTTAAATTATCAATTACCCTCTTTCCGAACCCAATACCCGGATCAAGAACAATATTATTCTTACTTATACCGCTATCTTCAGCTATTATTAATGATTCATTGAAATAGTCACATATTTCAGCAACGACATCCTCATAATTCGGATCATCTTGCATATTTTTTGGCACCCCTTTTATATGCATTATACAACATCCCATTTTATTTTTGGCAATAACTCCTGCCATATCATTATCAAATTGCAATCCACCAATATCATTTACAATATCTGCACCAAATTTTACAGATTCTTCGGCAACTTTGCTTTTATAAGTATCAATAGAAATCGGAATATCGAATTCTCCCTTAACTGCATCAATAATTGGCATAACCCTTTCAATCTCGGTTTGTATATCAACAAATTCCGCTCCGGGTCTTGTAGATTCTCCACCAATATCTATAATATCCGCACCCTCTTTTATCATTCTTTCGCAATGTTTAAGAGCCAAATCTTTTGAATGCCATTTTCCTCCATCGGAGAACGAATCCGGTGTAACATTAAGAACACCCATAATTGCAGTTTTTTTATTTAGATCAATGTATCTGTCCTTAAAATGCCATTTATGACCATCATTTCTATCAAATACATCGATAATGGCTTTCCCTATATATTTCATCTTAAACTGTTGATTTAACAATGAATTTGCAATTTCCTTTAACTGTTTTTCATTACCGAATAATACAACATCGGAATATTTCACATTTCCTGTAATAATATGCCTATTTACAGCAGCTTCTGCCGAATGTGAAAGTGCGCTTTGTTTTAAAATATGACATTGTGTATTTGTAAGGTTATTGATATAGAAATAATGAAACATTCCTTTAGGTTTCATTAACTCGATCCCGATAGAATCCACTCCGATTTTTTTCATAACCGAGATTAATTTATCCCTGGAATTAATAGATATTTCTCTAACCAGCATTCTTCGATGCCTTTCTTATTAATTGCAATGCTTCCTGTCTTGTAGCATTTTTCCTGAGTGCTCCCCTGATAGCTGAAGTCACAGTTTTAATCCCTTTTCTATTATTACCCTGCAGTTCGATACAAAATTGTCTGGCTTCAACAATTACCAATAACCCAAGTGGATTAAGTATCTCATTAATAGTATCAGCAATTTCAGATGTCATTCGCTCTTGAATTTGAAGTCTCTTTGATATTATATCAACCACATCGATTATATTGGAAAATCCCGTAATATAATTATTTTTAGGTATATAAGCTATATGAATACTACCAAAGAATGGTAATAAGTGATGTTCGCACATAGAGTAAAAAGGGATATCGGTCAATATCACCATCTCATCTTCATTCTTTGTTTTATAAACCTTTATCCTTTTTCTTGCATCTTTATGAATTCCAAAAAACAATTTTTCATATAATTTAACAACCCTTTTGGGTGTATCTTTAAGCCCTTCTCTATCAGGATTATCACCCATCCCTATAATTAATTCCCTGATTGCCTTTTCAACTTGTGTACTATTCATTATGCTTTCTCATTTTCATCGCCATTTTCCTTACCATTATCCGATGTTTTTAATACCTCATCTATCTTTTCCTGAATGGTTTTTTCATCCCTTTTTTTATAATTCACCTTATATTCGGTAGGTTTATAGTTTTTTCTATATTTCTTTATTATTTCATCTATTTCCGTCCCCATTATAGTTTCCCTTTCCATCAAAGTTTCCACAATATTATCAAGTATTTCCCTGTTATCTTCCAATATTTTTCTGGCTTTATTATACCCCTCGTTTATTAAACTAAACACCTCTTTGTCTATCAACATAGCTGTTTCTTCCGAATATATCTTGTGTTTTGCAAGCTCCCTTCCAATAAAAATATGTTCAGATGTTGGATTGTATGCAATATTGCCTAATTTCTTAGACATTCCCCATTCACAAACCATTCTTCTTGCCAATTCAGTTGCTTTTTGAATATCATTTGCAGCACCGGTAGTAATATTATTATAAACTATCTCTTCAGCAACTCGACCACCCATAAGAATAGCAAGTTCTCCCTTCAAAAATTGCAAGTTATAGTTTCTTCTATCATCAATGGGAAGGTGCATTGTAACACCGAGAGCTCTCCCTCTCGGAATTATTGTTACCTTCTCTATTGGATCCATATCAGGGGTTAATTTTGAAACAAGTGTATGCCCCCCTTCATGATATGCTGTAATCTTTTTGTCCTCCTCCTTTATCACCATACTTTTTCGTTCTACCCCCATTATTATTTTATCTTTTGCATATAGAAAATCGGACATCCCGATTTTACTTTTATTTAGTTTTGCTGCTCTAAGAGCAGCTTCATTTACCATATTTGCAATATCAGCTCCGGATAATCCTGGCGTTCCACGGGCAATACTCATCAAATTTACATCTTCAGCAAGCAATGTTTTTCTTGTGTGAACTCTCAGAATGGCTTCTCTCCCTATTAAGTCAGGTAAATCAACTACAACCAACCTATCGAATCTACCAGGTCTCAGAAGTGCAGGATCAAGAACATCAGGACGATTGGTTGCAGCTATAACAATAATACCTGAATTTATTTCAAATCCATCCATTTCAACAAGCAAAGCATTTAATGTTTGTTCTCTTTCATCATTCCCCCCTCCTAAACCTGCCCCTCTATGTCTTCCAACAGCATCAATTTCATCGATAAAAACTATACAGGGAGCAATTTGTTTACTTTTATTAAAAAGATCTCTTACTCTTGATGCCCCAACACCAACAAACATTTCTACAAAATCAGATCCTGATATTGTAAGAAAAGGAACTTTTGCTTCACCTGCGACGGCTCTTGCAAGAAGTGTTTTACCTGTTCCGGGAGCCCCCAATAGAAGCACCCCTTTAGGTATTTTTGCCCCAAGCTTCTGGAATTTTTTAGGTTTTTTCAAAAATTCTATTACCTCTTCAAGTTCCTGTTTTGCCTCTTCAGCTCCTGCTACATCCTTAAATGTAACCTTCTCTTTACCTTCATATACCATTTTTGCTTTACTTTTCCCAAAATCAAATGCCTTTCCTGCCCCACCCTGCATTCGTCTCATAATAAATATCCATATTATAATGATAATTATAAACGGTATATATGGCCATATCATATCCCACCAATTGATTGGATTTTTAACACCTATTTTAACATTTTTTTCGACTAATATTTTGACTAAATCAGGATCTTTTATAGGAATTTCTGTCTTATATTTCAAAAATACAACAGCTTTACCCTTTTGAAAAACTTTAGCCTCACTCTTTAATCTGCCTTCCAATGTATTGCCGATAAATATTACTTCACTAACATTATCGTTCTGTAATTCATTATAGAAATCCGTATATGAAATATCAACGGCTTTTTCAGATTTATTAAGATTTTTCGTTAAAAACATAATCGCTATAATAATGAAAAACCATATTAACAATGTTTTCCATAGTGAAAAAGAATTTATTTTAGGTATTTTCTTTTTATAATCCATGTTCACTCCTCCTCAAGTATGCCGATATAAGGTAAATTTCTATATTTTTGATTATAATCCAGTCCATAACCTACAACAAATTTATTCTCTATGATAAAGCCATAATAGTCTATCTGCAAGTTCATATTATGTTTATCCTCCTTGTTTAATAATACACATACCTTACTTGATTTTGCTCCTTTATTTTTCAAATAATCAATAAGATAATTTACTGTAGTGCCAGTATCTGCAATATCTTCAATAATTAAAACATCCTTTCCATTAACATCAATCGTAATATCATTTATTTTTTTCACCTCTCCTGAGGACATAGTATTACAACCATAACTTTCTACCTTGATAAAATCCATAACAGGAAGGATATCCAATTCCCTGATCAAATCCGCTGTAAACATAAATGCCCCCTTTAAAATAGAAAGAATAATCAATTCCTTTCCTCTGTAATCTTCTGTTATTGTTCTTCCCAGCTCCTTAATTCGTTTTTCTATATCCTTTTCTTCAATATATTTTTTAATCTTCATTAACCCTCCGGAATAGTATATATATGTTCTCTCTGTTTTTATTTTTAATATTCATCAAATTACTCCTTCTAACTCCGGATATTCCGATTATCTCATCTCCGGATTCAAGTATAGGTAAATCATCTCTTTCCCAAATTGGAATTTTTTTATCATTGAATATATCTTTTACGGTTTTTTTACTGCTAAAACCAAACGGAATCATTTTATCACCACTCTTTTTATTCCTCACAGTAATTGGAAATTGTATTTCCTCTCTTTCAAAAAAAAACAAACTGTCATTTAATGTAAAATCAGCCATTTTACCAATTCCACATTTAATAGTAAAAGATTCATTTGATAAACATTCATTAACATTTAATTTGTAATTAAATGTTTTATACTTTTCAAATATAACAGCTTCCTTTTTATCCTTATATAAAAATAAATTATCATTGTACTTTTTCGTTAACGAATCTCCTTTTAAAAAATCATATATAAAATTGATAATTTTCCTATCAACCTTTAATCCTAAATAATTAATCATAGCTATTAAGATCAATCTCCTTCCCTCGCAATTATAATGAAAATAAGATGTTAAATCAAGGTGTAATTTGTTATTCTTTATAATAACTATCCGTTTAAAAATCTCCTCGGCAAATTCCCCACTTCCCTTGATATAATCATTTATAATTAATCCTGATTTGTATATCTTTTCAATAACATTGTTTCCACCAATTTCTTTTAATACATTAACAATTCTGTGTCTAATAAAATTTCTCGTGTGATTAATGTCATCATTTGTACTATCATCCATCCATTTGATATTATTTTCAATCAAATAGCTGGTTATCTCTTCTCTTGTAATAGTTAAAAGGGGTCTGATAAATCTACCTATTCTTTCATTTATCCCAGCCAGTCCATATATACTATCTCCTCTAATCAAATGAAAAATTATCGTCTCTATATAATCATCCTTGGTGTGAGCTGTAATGATTGCACTATAATGTTCTTGCTCAGCTACGCTTGATGCAATATTATAGCGTACATCTCGTGCACATTCTTCAAGATTCTTCCTTTCCCTTTTTGCATTCTTTATAATATCTTTATCAAATTCGAATATTGGGGCATTAAAATCCTTTGCAAGGTCTTCAACAAATTTTTTATCTCTTTCAGATTCTTTATCTCTAATCATATGATTAAGATGAAATATTCCAAAATTTAAATTAATGATATCTCTTAAGTAATTAAAATAATTAAGTAAAAATACAGAATCTCTCCCCCCTGAAATCATTAATAATACCTTGCTCTCAGGTATGATAAGATTTCTATTTCTATTATATGCTAAAAGTCTTTTATATACTGTTAAATCCATTGGGAAATTTCTTCGATTTTTGAAAGAATGTCAAGTTTTCCCTGTTCACTATTTGGAATAACATTGAATCCGGGTTCAATTATTTTTATCATTAACAATGCTGATGAAAAATCACCAATATTTATATATGAACATGCCGAAGTAAATGCAACCTGCTTAAAAGTGACGGTTGTATCATGTTCAAAAATATAATTGGGATATTTACTTAGAAAATATGTCCCTCTTGTTGCTGAAGTTGAATCCATACACATAGCACTACCTGCAAAAACAGCTCCGCTAATTGCATCGATATAGTTGGTAGAATCTGTAAAAATAACATACTCAAACGATGAAAGAGCAGTTTCTTTATAACCTAATTTAGCATTTGACCAACCAAGTCCTACATAAGCCTCAAGATTGACATTTAGGATTGTCTCTTTGGAAAAGCAATCTATTGCTTTTTCATAATCCCCGTTTTCGAACGCTTTCCAACCCTCAGCAATATTATCTTGGAATAGAGAACAACCGGATATCAATATCACACTCAAAATTATTATATATTTTCTTACCATATCGATATCTTCCTCTTTAATAGCATCCCATTTGTTTTAAGTTTAATAAAGTAAACACCCTTAGATATTGAATTAATACAAACTCTTTTTCTATTAATAAGATGATTTGATTCGATTAATCTCCCGTCCAATGAATAGATTGATAGAATACCATTTAATGGCTCACAACTCTCAAGAATTGTTCCACTACCGCTATTATATGTTTTAATATTCCACACTATTCTATAATATCCACTATGCTCTATATTATATAATCTTATTCCTTTATCCAAACTATATGATACAAGTTGATTATCCGGTCCTATTATATAAATATTTTTTAATTTTACATTTAACTTAACAGGGTTATTTATAATACTTGGCATCTCAATATTAAATCCATCCTTATTGCAATATAATTGTATTATGCACTCGTTTGGAAATGTATTTTCTAAAAATGAGAATTGATATGCTGATATTTTGATATTCTTCTCCATTTTTACGGGTATATAAAACAAATTGAACAATTTTGTGCTTGTTGAATAGTTTCCCCAGATATCCTTGCCATAAACCGAAATTTCATATTCTCCATCTGTATTGAATGAGAAAGAACTTTTATATATATTATGAGAAATTATTACTGGAGTGTACTTTTGAATTTCACCACCTCTTTTTACCTTTATCGAATCCGGCATACCATTTTGCAATTCCTCATTGGTTGCTGTCCACACATTGATATTTCCATTGAATACAGGATTTTCAGCAAGATATATATTAAATACCGGGGGGGTATTATCCGAATATGTTGAATTTAATGCATTAAGGATATTGGGGATACCAAAACCATATAGTGTATCATAACCGTTTTCCCCCTTATCTATAGCGTAATATGCTAACCTTCCGTATATTTCATCCAGATTTGTAATGCCATATGATTTTAAAAGAGCAATTGCAGCTGCAAGATGTGGTGTAGCCATAGATGTCCCATAATAATAGTAATATGCAAAACTATCTACTCTTGAATAATGTCCATCATAATATCCTCTAAATGTTTCCTGTAAGATTTTATTACTACCTTCTCCACCAGGCATAACAAAATCCAGACCTGATCCATATTGTGAATATGAAGTTTTTTGTTGATTGTAGCCAACTGCTCCACAGGAGAAGACCTCTTTAAAAGCTGATGGATAACTCAACTCCCCTATTCCGTCATTTCCTGATGCAATGACAACTGCAATATTTAAACTACATGCGTGAATTATGGCATTATGAACAGTATGCCATCCATTCGAATCGCCTGGAGCTCCGCCAAGTGACATATTAATCACATTTGCCCCCTGATCACAAGCATAATAAATTCCTTCTGCAATAGTATATGAATCTCCTTCTCCCTTATAATCCAGCACCTGAATAGGAATTATACTTACATTCGGAGCCATTCCAGCTACCCCAATCCCATTATTTGTAGCTTGAGCTATTGTGCCTGCTATATGGGTTCCATGTCCATTCTGATCATTCGGATGCGAATCATTATGAATATAATCATAACCTGAAAGAAATGTAGCAGAATTCAAATCATCTGCTTTATGGTAATGACCATCACCTGATATCACTTCCCCCTGTTCAGATGAAGGAATTTGATAGTATTCAAATCCCACACCTGTATCAAGTATAGACACTTTAACATTATCAACCCCCATTGTTAAATCCCATACATCCTCCATACCCAGCATATTAAAATTCCATTGGTGGCTATAATAATAGTCATTTGGAATAAAAAAGGCTTTAGCTATTGCTACTGGCTCAAAATATTGAATATTCCCCTCTTTGAGAAGTTTTTTTAAATAATCGCAATCACTTTCAACAAGAGAAATATTATATCTTGAGCTTTTTAAAATTTTTACATCTAATCTTTTTATATCCTCATATTTTCCGCCAATGATATATTTTTGTCCATTTAATACATTAAAAGATATTAATAATAAAACGAATATTACTATTCTTATTATATTTTTCATATATTAATTATAACCTAATAGTATAATTTGTAAAGTCATTGAATAATCCTATATGTTGGATATGCAAGATTAATGTCTCTATTTGCATCAACCATTTCAAGGATTTTTCTCGATAATTGATCTTTATATCTTCTCTGCTCTCTCACCTTTACCATATACCTAACAACCAATAATACCCCGTTATCTTTTAATTGAACATAGACGATAGGTGTAATAATCGAATATTCTATAGGATAACTTTTTGCTGCATATTTCATTTCTTTACGTATTGTAGTTTCCGTGCCTTCGGAGATTTCCGTTATATATTCTCTTGTTTTTTTCTCTGCAAGTTTCCAGTTACTTTCAAATGTAAATGTAATTCCCATTTCATCCCATATATAATCAAACTCTTTTGTTGAGTTAAATATAGGTTTTTTGAAAATAAGATTATTAGGAAAGTGAACTAATCTTGCTGTGGATTGATTACCAAAATTATCACCTTTAACTTCTAATATTGTAAATTGAAATACTCTCATATCTATAACATCACCTATTATTCCATTCACCTCTATCCTATCTCCAATATCAAAGGGATGCCTTATAATTATAAACACCCAACCTGCGAATGAAAGTATTATTTCCTGAAGTGCTATCGTAAATCCCGCGCCAAGTATACCTAATATTGTTCCTATAGATCTTATATTCTGTAACCAGATAATCATTACTGCAATAACTAATAAAGCATTTATTCTATATGTATACATCTTCTTTCTTTCATGCTTCTTTGATTTACTTATCTGTTTTTTATCAATCCTTTTATGTATTAGAAATTTAATAAGTAAATTCAAAATAACAAATACTATTGTATAAATTAGCTTTTGAATAATACTGATATGGAATATTTGATTCAAATAATTCATAATATCTTATACCATAATTTACCTTATTTATCAATAATTATTTGGCACTTGTGGTAGATAGGTATGGATAACAATTACAAGTAAGAAGTAAGAAGTAGGAAATTCGTAAATCGTAAACCGTTAATTGTAAATTCATGTCATATCCTGCCTTCCTCTTTGTCATTCATGCCTCCCCTCTTTGTCATGCAAAACAATGTCATGCTGAGCCATGTGCTGAACTTGATTCAGCATCTCATATTAGATCCTGAAATAAATTCAGGATGACATCGTAGGAGCAGACTGCGTCT
>CBDVEF010000012.1:0-12835 GCA_965372935.1 uncultured bacterium
ACATCTTATCTTGTTTCTTGATAAAGTATTCTTCTTTCATTGCTTCAGATTTAATAGCAAACGGGTCATTTGGCTTATGCCATTCCATTACTTTTTCTTTCATTTCAAAATTAGACCGGGACTCTATTGGTTCCACTGAAGCCTTAATATGCATCACAGTATCCTCTTTCTCCTTTTTGTTAAAATAGGTGCTGACAGAACTACGAATTGTTGACGCTTTCCACAAGGATTTGTTTGTTTTAGGGTTTTTTATTTCCTTCAATCTTTTATCAAAAAAATTATTATTTTTTGTATATAACATAAGAACAACAAAGTCAAGATTATTTTCTCTAATCCATCTACCCCAATCCTGTAAAAAGTATTTTTTTGCATATTCGGGACTTGAAAGAACTGCTGCTGATAATTCAATATTTTTTCCTTTTGTTATTTTATGTATCTCATCTATAAAATCCGTTAATATACCCCTTCTCCAATCACTAAATAATCTACTTAGTTTTCTTTCATCAATTGGGAAGGGGGTATTATGCTTCATTGGATCAATGCCGTACATTTCTATAAAATAGCCCCTTGTATATTTATCATAACCATAATTTATTCCAGGATATCTGATATAATCAAGATGAATTCCGTCAACACCAAACTTATCCATGATTTCCCTTATAATATCTATTATATATCTGTTTGCATCTCTATTTGCTGGGGAAATGAAATATCCTTCTAACCCGAGATTTTTAATCCCCTCAGGATCATATTTATACAATTCTTTACCATTTTTAAATGCTGTTATCCAATCAATATGCGAATTTATTATGTGATTAGATGTATAAGGGAATTCTGTCAATGACCATATATAATATACATTAATCCATGCATGAATTTTAATGTTGTTATTATGTGCAATTGAAACCAACTTTTGAAAATTTTCATCTGTCATTTCAGAAGGAGCATATTTAGAATTATAATATGTATATCCTTTAGCATATATCTGTATAAATATATCACTAATTTTATACTTAATACATTTTTGAACAATTTGTTCAGGAGTACATTCCATAAAACTCCACCTTGTAACCCAAACACCTTTATTCGCTTCTATAGGTATTATAAAAATAAATAAATATAAAAGAATGCTCGAAAGAAATCGAGCATTCCATATTCTTTTAAAAGGGATCATAAAACCTAATTCTATTTATTCTCTTTTTCTTCAGTCTTTTTCTCTTCTATCTTATCGGATATTTCTTCAGTAATTGTCTCTTTCTGCTCGGTTATTTTTTCTTCCTTTATCTCACTTTTATCTGTTACTTCCTTCACAACCAACTTAGGTTCTTTTTTCTTTTCAACATCCTCTTCTTTAGGTTTTTCCTCTTTCTTTAAAACCTCTTTTGTATCTTTCTTTTCTTCAATTTTGGCTTTTTCTACCTTCTTCTCTGTTTCCTTGGGTTTTTTCTTTTCAGATTCAATAAGAAGTTCAATAAGAGCTGTTTCTGCACCATCACCTTTCCTAAACCCAATTTTTGTAATTCTTGTATATCCACTTTCTCTATCAACAAATTTTGGAGCGATTTCATCAAAGAGTATTTTTACAGCTTCTCTATGATGCATTTTTGAATACACATATCTTCTTGCTGCAACAGTATCCTTCTTTGCTGATGTTATCATCCTTTCAGCAAAACTTCTTAATACTTTTGCTTTCTCAGTAGTAGTCTGAATGGATTTATGTTTGAAAAGTGATATAGCCTGATTACTTATCATAGCCTTTCTATGTGCGGTTTTTCTTCCTAGTTTTTTTACTTTGTTCCTATGCCTCATGATACTACTCCTATATATTAATCCTGGTAATCACTTAAATCCATACCAAGTTCAAGTCCCATTCGTTCAATTTTTTCTTTAATTTCATTTAGAGATTTTTTCCCGAAATTCTTGTATTTAAGCATTTCAGATTCCTTTTTTGAAACCAAATCTCTAATTGTGCCTATATTCGCATTTTTCAGACAATTAGCTGCCCTTACAGAAAATTCTATTTCGCCTATTTGTGAATCAAGAAGATTGGCAATATGTCTTTTTTCCTCGTTTATATCATCTTCTTCTACCTCTTCAGACTCTATATCATAAGTAATAAATGGAACCATATGTTCCTTTAATATAAAGCCAGCATATGATAGAGATTTTTCAGGTGAAACACTACCATCTGTCCATATTTCAAGAATTAGTTTATCATAATCTGTTTTTTGCCCAACTCTTGTATTTTCAATTTTATAGTTAACTTTCTTAATGGGAGAAAATACTGCATTTAGAAATATTCGATTTACCGTTGTATCTTCTTTCTTAATAATTTCTTCCGGTTGATAACCTTTACCAACTGCGATAATAATATTCATCCTTACATCTGCACCTTCACTCGTAGTAGCAATTAATTGCTCAGGATTTACTATTTCGATATCCATATCACAGTTTATATCGGCAGCAGTAATTATACCTTTACCTTTCTTTGCAATGGTAAGCATCTTTGGGAAATTTTTCCTGTTATTATACTTGAATCTTACTTTCTTCAAATTTAGAACAATATCAATCGTAGATTCCTTAACATTTTCTATCTGTGTAAATTCATTTGTTATACCATCAATATCAACCGCAACAACAGCAGATCCTGGAACAGAAGACAGTAAAATTCTTCGAATTGCATGACCAAATGTAATACCGTACCCCTTTTCAAGAGGACCAAATGTAAATTTGCCATATTTATTTGTTAATTCTACCTTTTCAATTTTCTCTGGTACTTTCAATGATTTTAAAATCATTAACTGCCTCCGTCATTATTTTGAATAAAGCTCTATAATAAGGTTGTCATTTATTGGTGTTGTTATATCCTCTCTGCTTGGTAGTTCAAGTATAACACCTTTAAATTCATCACTATTTAATTGTAACCATGATGGTAATGCTGTCTTAGATGCGTTCTCCATAGTTTCTATGATAACAGGTATCGTCCTGCCTTTTTCTCTTATTGTAATCATATCACCTTTTGATACTTGATAAGATGGTATATTCATTTTCTTACCATTAACAAGTATATGTCCATGTGATACTAACTGCCTTCCAGATGCTCTTGTTGGAGCAAAACCAATTCTAAAAATAGTATTATCTAATCTTCTTTCTAACATTTGCAATAATATATCGCCAGTAATACCTTTAGATTTTGCCGCACTTAAAAAATAACTATGGAATTGCTTTTCCAGTAAACCATACATTCGTTTTACCTTCTGTTTTTCTCTTAATTGCTCTCCATATCCTGTAAGTCTCCTTGTTCTTCTGTTTTTAGCTTCACCAGGAATATATGGTCTTTTTTCAAATTTATTTTTCTGTTTTAAACTGAGATATATATTTTCTCTTCTCTCAAGTTTAGTTTTTGGCCCTCTATATCTTGCCATATAATTACCTCCTATATCCTTCTCTTCTTAGGTGGTCTACATCCATTATGAGGAATAGGTGTGACATCTCTAATAGCAGTAATATTCAAACCAGTTTCTGCAATACTTCTAATAGCGGATTCTCTTCCCGAGCCTGGTCCCTTTACCCATATTTCAACATTTCTCATTCCTGCATTTTTCGCTTCTATAGATGCTCTTTCAGCAATTTTTTTAGCAGCAAATGGAGTGCTTTTCTTCCCACCTTTAAATCCAAGAACACCGGCACTTGCCCATGATATAACTTCACCATTTCTATTTGCCATAGTTACTATTGTATTATTGAAAGATGAATGAATATGAGCAATCCCATTTTCTTCAACTCTTTTTTTATGCTTTTTTCCCTTTGTTCCCTTTATTCCTTTACGAGCCACTGTCTACCTCCTGCTACTTCTTAGGCGGATTATTTTTCTTCAATTTTATTGTTTTCTTACCTTTACCTTTTCTAGTACTTGCATTGGTTCTTGTTCTCTGCCCTCTTACAGGTAATCCTTTTCTATGCCTGATCCCACGATAACAGCCAATACTAATCAGTTTCTTAATGTCTTGACTTATTTCAGCACGAAGAGCTCCTTCTACTTTATAACTGCTTTCAATATTTTTTCTAATGCTTTCAATTTCTTTATCGGTTAGATCTTTCATTCTCTTTGAAAGGTCGACATTACACTTATTCATGATATCCTTTGCTCTTGTTCTACCAATGCCAAAGATATAAGTAAGTGCTATTTCTACTCTCTTTTTGTTTGGTAAATCAACTCCTGCTATACGTGCCAAGTTAACCTCCTATTCATCCTTGCCTTTGTTTATGACGCGGGTTTTTACAAACCACTCTAATTACACCACGTCTTCTTATTATTTTGCAATGTTCACACATTTTTTTCACTGATGCTTTAACCTTCATGCTAACCTCCGATTATTTATAGCGATAAATTATTCGCCCTCTGAAGATATCGTAGGGAGATAATTCAATTGTTACTCTATCACCAGGAAGAATTTTAATTTTATTCATCCTTATTTTGCCAGACACATGTGCCAGGACAACTTGTCCAGTATCTAGTTTTACCCTATATTTCACATTAGGTAAAACCTCAGTTATTATCCCTTCGACTACAACGCCTTTTTTCCTACCTTCTTGCATTGCTATATCTCACTAAATTCTCAATAATATTATCAGCAACATTACTGACAGATTCTGCTCCATTAACCTTTATCAATTTATCCTTATAATAAATGAGTAGAGGGGCTGTTCTTTTTCTATACACTTCAAGTCTGTGTAAAATAGTCTCCCTGTTATCATCTTTTCGGATAGTTAATTCCAAATTACAGATATCACATCTTTTCCCATTTCTTGGGGGATTTGTTATTAAATTATACACCATACCACATCCCGGGCATACTCTTCTTGAAAGTAATCTTTCCATAATTATTTCATTATCTGAATTTATTGCCAGAACAGCATCTACCTGATTTTCTCTCTTGGCAAACATTTCATCGAGACCTTTTGCCTGTTGTATTGTTCTTGGAAAACCGTCAAAAAGAAAACCATCAAACGATATATTTGCATTCATAGTCTGAATCATCAAAATTATTATAAGATCATCAGGGACAAGAGCTCCGTTTTCTACATAATTTTTAACTTTTTTCCCTAATTCATCATTTTTTTTAATGTTTTCTCTTAAAATATCACCTGTAGAAATATTATAGAGATTGAATTCTTTGGATATTATAACCGCTTGTGTTCCTTTCCCAACGCCCGGAGGTCCTAGTAGTACAATATTCATCTATCTTCTACCTCTAATTTTACCTTTCTTAACAAATCCATCATAATGACGCATTAAAAGGTGTGATTCTATTGTGTGCATAATTTCAATAACAACACCAACAATGATAAGAAGTGAAGTACCACCAAAATATATGTTAGCATGTGTCCAACTCATAATATATATTGGAGTAATAGCAATCACTGTAAAGAATAGAGCACCGGGTAATGTTATTCTTACCATTACATGATCAATATATTCTGCTGTTTTCTTTCCTGGTCTTACACCGGGTATAAAACCACCATATTTTTGCATATTCCCTGCTATCTCCTCCGGATTTATTACCATAGCCGTGTAAAAATATGCAAAGAAAATAATAAGAATTGCATATATAAAAACATATAATGGACCGGTTGGTCTAAATAAATTAATAAGTGTTTGTCCCCAGGCAGCATTCCTAGCAAAAAATGTTACAATCGTATTAGGAAACATCAGTATAGATTGAGCAAAGATTATAGGTATAACCCCGGCTGCATTGACATTAAGTGGAAGGTGCGTAGATTGTCCTCCATATATTTTATTACCTACTACTCTTTTGGCATACTGAACGGGAATTCTTCTTTGTCCCTGGGTTACAAGAACAACTGCTGCTGTTATCACAAAAATCAATGCAAGCAAAACAAAAAACATAATCCAACTCATAGCTCCTGAAAATAACATCCTGAGAACACTTACGCTTTCACTGGGAAGTCTTGAAACAATTCCAATAAGAATCAAAAGTGACATCCCGTTTCCAATACCTTTCTCAGTGATTCTTTCCCCAAGCCACATCACAACAATAGCTCCCGTAGTGAGACTGAGTATAGTCATTATCCTGAAAGCGAACCCTGGATTAGGAACAACCGCAAGACCTGATGGACTACGCATACTTTCAATAAAAAATGTTGTACCATATGATTGGACGAGAGCTATAAGAACCGTAAAATATCTTGTATATTGAGTAATTTTTTTCCTACCCTGTTCACCCTCCTCACGAAGTTTTGCAAGAGTAGGAATTACCGGAACAAGCAATTCAAATATAATTGCAGCACTAATATATGGCATTATCCCAAGTGAAAAAATAGTCGCTCTGCTTAATGCACCACCTGTAAAGATATCATAGAAACCAAGTATCGAACCAGAATATGTACTAGCAAAAGCATTTACTATCTCTTTTATATCTACACCTGGGAGAGGAATATGTCCACCTATTCTATAGATTATAAAGATACCGAGAGTAAATAGTATCTTTTTTCTCAGATCCTCAATTTTAAACGCATTGTAAAGACCTTTAAACAATTAAACCTCCTCTGTTTTACCGCCACAAGCTTCTATCTTCTCTTTTGCAGATTTTGAAAATGAATGTGCCTGAATAGTAAGAGGAGTACTAATTTTCCCTTTACTCAGTATTTTAACAGGTAAATCTCTCTTCACTATTCCTTTTTCAAACATTGAATCAATTGTAACTATATCATTCTCCTTATAATATTCTGCAAGTGTTCCTATATTAATAATCTGAAATTCCACTCGATTAAAATTCTTAAATCCTCTCTTTGGAATTCTCCTCTGCAATGGCATCTGTCCACCTTCGAACCATGGCTGAATAGATCCTCCTGATCTCGACTTCTGTCCTTTGTGCCCTTTTCCTGAAGTCTTACCACTACCTGATCCTGGGCCTCTTCCAATTCTAGATCTTTTCTTAACTGATCCAGGAGCAGGATGTATATTCTTATCAATCATAATCACTCCTATTCGTCAATTTCTTCAACATTAAGAAGATGTGTTATTTTATTAATCATCCCTCTAATTGTTGATGTATTATCATGAATAACTATCTGATGCATCTTTCTAATACCCAAAGCTTTTAGTGTCCTTTTCTGTTTATATGATCTATCTATAGCACTTCTAATTTGTTCAATTCTAAGTCTTTTCATATCAACCTCAGCTATTTAAGAGCTTATAAACATTCTCTTTTATCCTAAGTGATTTCAATCCTTCAAATGTCGCTTTAATAATATTAACATCAGTATTCGAGCCAAGCGATTTTGTTAATATATTCTCGATGCCGGCTAATTCAAGTAAAGGTTTAATTCTTGTACTTGCTATAACACCAGTACCTTTTAAAGCTGGTTTCATTAATACTCTACTTGCACTATATTTACCAGTAATTTCATGAGGAATTGTTCCATTAACAATATTTACCTCTACAATATTTTTTCTTGCATCTTCAATTGCTTTTCTTGTAGCATCCATTCTCTCTTTTGCTTTACCTATTCCTATCCCAATATATCCTTTTCTATCACCTACAACTGCTATAACCCTAAGTTTGAAATTCTTTCCACCTTTAACAGTTTTAGAAACCCTCGATATGGATATAATACTTTCTTCAAGTTCAAGGGATGATATATCAATTTTCTTATTCACCATATCCTCCTTTAGAAGTCTAAACCCGTTTCCTTACAGGCTTCAGCAAAGCTTTTTACTCTACCATGATATTTATAACCACCACGGTCAAAAACAATCTTTTTAATTCCTTTATCAATCGCTTTCTTCGCTATTACTTCACCTACAATTTTACTTATCTCAATTTTATTCTTCCCTTTTACTTTTTGTTTCATATCCTTATCTATAGAAGATGAAGACACAAGTGTAACCTTCTTAACATCATCAATTACCTGCCCATATATATTAGAAATACTTCTAAAAATAACAAGTCTCGGTTTATTTTGTGTGCCAGATAAATGAAGTCTAAGTCTTCTATGTCTTTTAATTCTACTTAGTCTTTTAGTTTTGCTTTTATCCATGTTGTACCTCTTTAGGCACCGGTTTTACCGGCTTTCTTTCTGATATATTCACCATCATATCTGATACCTTTACCTTTATAAGGTTCAGGGGGTCTTACTGACCTTATCTTGTCAGCATAAAATCCAACCTTCTCCTTATCAATTCCCTTAACAAATACTATTTCTTGTTTAGGGCCTTCCACTCCGAAATCAATCCCTTCTGGCTTTTTAAATAAAACAGGATGACTGTATCCTACAAGTAATTCAAGATCATTTCCTTTAAGATTCGCCCTATAGCCGACACCTTCGATAACAAGTTTCTTTTGAAATCCGCTATTAATACCTATAACCATATTATTGAGTACGGCTCTTGTCAGACCGAATAATGCACGCACATCCTTACTATTACTCTTTGTAAATATATTAATCACCTTACCTTTGATACTAATATCAATTCTTGGGTCAAAAGTCTTTTCAAGAGTACCTTTTGGACCTTTTACCGTTATTGTGTTTCCATTCTTTTTAATTTCGACACTATCTGGTAATTCGATTGGCTTTTTCCCTATTCTTGACATGTTAACCTCCTACCAGATGTAGCAAAGAATTTCACCACCAGCATGGCTCTTTCTAGCATTTCTATCTGTCATAACACCCTTTGAAGTAGAAACTATAGCAATGCCCAAATTATTTAGCACTTTTGGCAATTTATTACATTCCTTATAGATTCTCCTGCCGGGTTTACTGATTCTCTTTACTCCTGAAATTACACCTTTTCTATCTACATACTTTAGATTAATTATAATTTTATTTTGCTTATTATTGTTTTCTATTTTATAGCCTTTTATATACCCATTTTCAAAAAGGATTGTTGCAATCGATTCTTTAACTTTTGATGCTGGAATATCTACATCTTCATGGCCCGCTTTTTGGGCATTTGTTATTCTAATAAGCATATCAGCAATTGGGTCTACAATACCACTCATATATCCTCCAGTTACCAGCTTGCCTTTTTCATGCCAGGAATCTTTCCGTCAAGAACCAATTCTCTCAGACATAAACGACATAACCCGAAATCATTGTAATAACCTCTTGCTCTACCACATCTTTGGCACCTATTGTATTTTCTTACTCTAAATTTCGGTTCTCTTTTTGACTTAGCAATAATAGATTTTTTTGCCATCTATTTATTCTCCTTTTCTAAAAGGCATAAAAAACTCTTCAAGAAATTCCTTGGCCTTTTCATCCGTTTTGGCAGTTGTAACAAATGTAATATCCATTCCTATAACATTTTTTACTTTATCATAATCGATTTCGGGGAATATCAACTGCTCCTTTACTCCAATTGTATAATTTCCTCTGCCATCAAATGATGTTGTTTTAAGTCCTCTGAAATCTCTTACCCTGGGGACAGCAAGATTTATAAATCTATCATAGAACTCATACATTCTATCTTTTCTCAGTGTAATTTTACAGCCTATTTTCGACCCTTTTCTCAATTTGAAATTTGAAATTGATTTTTTCGCATATGTAATAATAGGTGCTTGTCCTGTAATGGTTTTTAATACATACACAGCTTCATCAATTATTTTTGGATCTTGAATAGCTCTCCCCAATCCAATATTAATTACTATTTTTTCAAGCTTTGGAACTTCATTAATATTTTTATAGTTCATTTTTTTTATCAATTTTGGAGCTATTTCTTCCTTATAAATTTTATATAATCTTGTTTCTCCCATATTATTTCTCCAACATCTCGCCACAAACCTTACATATCCTTGATTTTTTACCATCTTCAAGAACCATATAACTTACTCTCGTATGCTCACCACAATTTGGGCAAATTAGCTTTAAGTTTGAAATATTAATTGAAGCCTCTTTTTTTATAATACCTGATTGTTCATTTGCACTTCTTGGTTTTTGATGTTTTGTAATAATATTGACACCCTCAACGATTGCTCTACCTTTTTCAGGAAATATTACTAAAATTTTTCCAGATTTTCCTTTGTCTTTTCCGGAAATTACAAGTACTTTATCTCCTTTTCTCAATTTTAATTTATTCATTAAACTACCTCCGGAGCCAGCGATACAATTTTCATAAATTTCTTTTCCCTTAATTCTCTGGCTACAGGACCAAAAATACGAGTACCTTTTGGTTCTTTAAGTGCATCAATTATAACGCAAGCATTATCATCAAATCTTACCGATGATCCGTCTTTTCTATTAAACTCTTTTTTAGTTCTTACTATTACAGCTTTCTGAATACTCCCTTTTTTAATTTGACTACCTGGAAGTACTTCTTGAACAGCAATAACAACTATATCACCCACATAAGCATATTTCCTTCTGGTACCACCAAGAATTTTAATGCATTTTGCTTTTTTTATCCCAGAATTATCTGTGACTTTTAACCTGGTTTCCTCCATAATCATATGTTACCTCTACTCTTTAACCTTTTCGACAACCTTCATTAAACGCCATCTTTTTCTTTTACTAAGTGGTCTTGTCTCCTCAACCAATACCTTATCTCCGATATGAGTAGTATTACCCTTATCATCTACAATAAGCTTTTTATGCTTTGTAATTATTTTACCATAAAGGGGATGCGGAATTCTTCTTGCAATATCTATAACAATTGTGTCTCTCATCTTATCGCTTATTACTACTCCAATCCTTCTTTTACGATGTCCACTTGATTTCATATATATCTCCTATATTATTTACCTTCAGATAATTTTGTCAGTCCTAAATCAGATTCGTTAATTATTGTTTTGATTCTTGCAACCTCTTTTTTAACCTGATTTATCCTTGATGGATTTAAAAGACTCCCCGCCACCTTTTGGAATCTCAAATTTAGCAATTCTTCTTTATATTGATGAAGTTTCAATTCAAGTTCATCTATTGTCATATCACGATAATTTTCTCTTTTCATACTAACTTACCTTCCCTCTCTCAATGAGTTTTGTTCTGATTGGCAATTTTGAACCTGCAATTTTAAAAGCCCGTTTAACTTTTTCTATTGGAGCTCCGGAAACTTCAAACATTACTCTTCCCCTTTTAACAACGGCAACCCAGTGATCTGGTGCTCCTTTCCCTTTTCCCATTCTCGTTTCGGCGGGTTTTCTGGTAAAAGGTTTATCAGGAAAAATTCTAATCCATATTTTTCCATTTTTCCCAATTGCACGGTTAATTGCGACTCTGCACGATTCTATCTGTCTAGAATTTATCCATGCAGTCTCCATTGCTTTAAGTCCATAATCACCAAAATCTACCCTTAACGCCCCTTTTGAATAACCTTTTCTTCTCCCTCTCTGCTGCTTTCTATATTTGACTCTACTCGGCATTAACATAAACTTTTCACCTATTTTATACTTTTCTTAAAAACCTGTTCTCTATCAAGAATATCGCCTTTGTATATCCATACCTTTATGCCAATAGTACCACTCATTGTAAAAGCAGTACAAGTTGAATAGTCAATATCAGCTTTTAAAGTATGTAAGGGCACACGCCCTTCCCTATACCATTCAGTTCTGGCAATTTCTGCTCCTCCTATCCTTCCTGAACACATAACCTTGATGCCTTGAGCTCCCATTTTTAATGCCCCTTGAATAGCTCTTTTCATCGCTCTTCTATATGAGATCCTAGACTCTAACTGTCTTGCAATATTTTTCGCTACAAGTACAGAATCCATTTCGGCATATTTGATCTCTTCTATTGTTATATGTACATCAGTATCCTTTAAAAAAGATTTTACCTCTTCTCTAAGTTTATCAACTTCCGCTCCCTTTTTACCTATAATAACTCCTGGTCTTGAAGTTCTTAAAATTATGTTGATTTTATTCTTGGTTCTTTCTATCTCAATTGCAGATAAAGCTCCATTTTTAAGTCTTTTTTCAAGATATTTTCTTAGCATAATATCTTCACTAAGATATTTACTATACTGATTTCTCTTTATAAACCATCTTGATTGCCAGTTTTTTGTAATCCCAATTCTAAATCCAATCGGATTTGTCTTTTGTCCCAAAAGTTAACCTCCTTCTATTATTTCTTCTACCGTGACTTTTATATGACCCTTTCTTCTTCTTATAATTGATGCTCTGCCCATAGGACCTGGACGCAATCTTTTTATTGTTGGACCTTGTTCAACAATAAGCTCTTTTACTATAATATTTTTAGGATCAGCTTCATGACCATCATCAAAATTTGAGAGATTACCGATAGCTGACTCAATTGTTTTTCTAATATACTCGGAACCAGCATTTTTCATAAATTTCAATGTATTAATCGCTGTAAAGGCATTCATACCCCTAATCATACTTGCAATTCTTTTACCTTTTTTTGCAGATAATTTTGCATTTTTTGTCACAGCTTTTGCAGTTCTTTTTTCACTCATAGTTACCATCCTTATCTTACTTTAGCTGTTTTTTCCTTTGATCCAGCATGATGTCTAAATGTTCTTGTAGGTGAAAATTCTCCAAGCTTATGACCAACCATATTCTCAGTAATAAATACAGGAATAAACTTATTACCATTGTGAACAGCTATTGTATGCCCAACCATATCTGGCACAATCATTGATCTTCTGGACCAGGTTTTAATTACAACCTTTTTATTATTTTCATTTAATTTGTCTATCTTTTTCATTAGCTTGGGATCAATATATGGTCCCTTTTTTAATGAACTTTCCAAATTTACCTACTTCTCTTCCTACGAGATATAATATATTTATCAGAAGTTTTATTTTTATTTCTTTTTTTATATACCTTTGCTGGTACCACATTAGGTTAACAATGAT
>CBDVEF010000013.1:0-12561 GCA_965372935.1 uncultured bacterium
TAAGTACATCGGGAACAGGTTTAAAATTAGAAATATTACTGGATTTAACAGGCATCTCAAATAGAAACAAATTCGATTCTATTGATATTATCATAAAAAAATTTAAAATAGCAATTGAAAAATTTCCATATGAAGGATATGAAACAACTTCTTTTTACAAAATTTCGAATAGAGTTACAATTGGAATGGATGAGAATGAAATAATCGATAATATAATAAAAGCTGTAAAAGAAATTATTAATTGCGAACGCCAGAACAGAGAGGAATTAATAGATGATTTAAGATTCAAAGACAAAATAATCAGGAATTATGCAATATTTAAAGATGCATTATTGATGTCAGATAATGAAATTTTACAAACGATATCTTTACTTCGGCTGGGGATAGTTTTTGGCTGGATCACTGACATTGATTTAAAAACAACAAAAAGAATTTTACTTGAAACGGGATCGAGATATCTTAAAATGAAATATAAATTAAATGAGCATAATTTTCCCTCTGAAATAATGCAAGTAAGAAAAAAGCATATAAAAAAAATATTAGAGGAATGATATGGAGTTATGGTATTCAGAAACAGTCAAGAGATTGATTAGAATTTCTTATGATGAAGCAATAAGATTGGGAAATAGACTTGTAGATCAGCAACATCTTTTACTTGCATTTATAAAAGATGTAGAAGATTACCAAACTTCAGGAATAAAAATCATTGAACAGTTGGGTATAAGTATGGATGAGATCAAAACATATATCGAAAATACTCAACGGAAATCAGTTATTGTGAGAAGGAAAGATTTAAAAGAGAGTGATGCATATAAAACCTCTTTTTGGTATGCAAAGAATGAAGCGAGGGAAGATAATGCAAGAGGTGTATATGGTATTCATCTTCTTTTAGGTATGTTTAAAATTAAAGGTGGCTTTGCAGATGAGTATTTTACCGGTTATGGTATTAATTATGAGATGTTAAAAAAAATAAAAGATACTGGTAAGAAGGAATTAAGGGAATTAAAGGATGATCAAATTCCTGAAGGAGGGGGGAAATTCCTTGAAAAATTTACAAGAAACCTAAACAGACTTGCAGAGGAAGATAAACTTGACCCTATTATAGGAAGGGATGAAGAAATTGAACGGTTAATACAGGTAATTGCAAGAAGAAAGAAAAATAATCCTGTTCTTATTGGAGAACCGGGAGTAGGAAAGACAGCTATAGTTGAAGGACTTGCAGAAAGAATAACCGAAGGGATTGTCCCTCGTAAAATAAGGAATAAAACAATATTGCAACTTGATTTAACATCACTTATTGCCGGAACAAAATATAGAGGGCAGTTCGAAGGGAGAATGAAGGTTTTATTCGAAGCATTAAAGGATAAAACAGATACAATTGTTTTTATTGATGAATTACATACTATTCTCGGGGCTGGAGCTGCAGAAGGTTCAATGGATGTTGCCAATATGATTAAACCCCCACTATCAAGAGGGGAAATTCAGGTCATAGGTGCAACAACCTTTGAAGAATATCGTAAATATATTGAGAAGGATGGAGCACTTGAAAGGAGATTTCAATCTATAAATGTAGAGGAAACGACTATTAAAGAAACATATGAAATCCTTAAAGGGTTACAGAACAGGTATGAATCATTTCACAATGTAAAATATACTGATGAGGCGATACTTGCCTCAGTAAAATTATCTGCGAGGTATATTCAAGACCGATTTTTACCGGATAAAGCAATAGATGTTATAGATGAGGCGGGAGCTAGATCTAACCTCCAATTTGATGATGGTTTATCAATGGACGATATAAAAAGACTTAGAGATGAGATTGAGGAAAGTCATAAATCGAAAGCGACGGCAATTAGTAATGGAGACTATAAGAAGGCCTCTATTTGTAGAGAAAAAGAGATTAAATTGCAGGATAAAATAGGTTCTATTAACAGGAGAAGGACAGTAATCATTAATGAAAATGATATTAGAGCTATTGTAGCTCAATGGACACATATCCCGATTTCAAACATAAGTGTTAGTGAAAGGAATAAACTAATTAATATTGAAAATGAGGTGGGAAAATATATTATAGGTCAGGATAAAGCAATAGAGGTTATTGCAAGATCACTAAGAAGAAACTATTCAGGTCTCAGAGATCCGGGAAGACCTATCGGTTCATTTATATTTATGGGTCCAACAGGAGTAGGAAAAACCCAGATTGCAAGGATTCTTGCAAAGATACTTTTTGGGGATTTAGATGCTCTTATCAGAATAAATATGAGTGAATATAGTGAAAAATTTAGTGTTTCAAGGTTAATCGGATCACCCCCAGGATATGTTGGTTATACTGAAGGTGGACAATTAACTACTCAAATCAGGAGAAGACCATATTCAATTGTCCTTTTTGATGAGATAGAAAAAGCTGATGAGGAGGTCAATAGTATACTCCTGCAGATACTTGATGAGGGGGCTATTCAAGACTCAAGTGGTAAGAAGGTGAATTTTAGGAATACAATAATTATACTTACATCAAATCTTGGTACGAAATTCGTAAAATCAGGAATTACAATGGGGTTCAAGAGTGATGAACTTGCTGGAAATGACTTTAAAAATAAAATGGAAAATGTTCTTAAGGAGCAATATAATCCTGAATTTTTAAATAGATTTGATGAAATAGTTTATTTTAATCAACTTAGTAGAGCAAATATTGAAGAAATCGTAGAAATTCTCTTCGAAGAAATGACGATACGATTAAAAGATCTGGAATTAAATGTTATTTTAAGTGATGAAGCAAAAAAATTCTTAGCTTCTGAGGGATATGACCCTGTATATGGGGCAAGGTATTTAAGAAATATTATGGAGAAGAAATTGCTTGATCCACTCTCTGAAATGATATTAGGAGAGAATATAGAGGGAGGCAATACAATAGATATATCATTAAAGAAAAATAACTTAGATTTTCGAGTTATTAAAAGTAGAAAGAAAAACAAGATAATTACCACATAGGAGGAACCTTGAAAAAGATTTGTTTTTTAACAGGAGTAATATTACTTTTCTATATTTATGTTTCAGCTGTCTATGTTACGGATATTTTAATTTCAGGAAATAAAAATATGTCGGAATCTGTAATTTTAAGTGCTTCCCAGATTCATCTTGGGGATGATATAAACTCAGAAAAGATTGATAATGCTATTAAGGGTATATATAAATTAGGATTCTTTCAAGATGTGAAAATTGATATTACTACAAATAAAGATAATCATTATGAAGTGAATATTTCTGTTGTAGAATATCCGATAATTAAAGATATAGATTTTAAAGGGACCGGAGTGATAAAAAGGAAGTCGCTTAAAGATGATTATAAGTTAAATATTGGAAGTGTTGCTTCTGATAAAAATCTCTTTCACTGGAAAAGAGATATGGAAAAAAAATATATTGAAAAGGGATTTCTTAATGTTTTTATTACTCTCAACCTTATAAATACAGATACATTAAAAAACAATACGACTCTTCAAATTGTTATTATAGAAAATCAGAAGATTATATTGAGAGATATAGTCTTTGAGGGTAATAATAATATTAAACCCGCTAAACTTGCCGGCATAATGAAAAACAAACCAAGAAAGGGAATATTCTTCTGGCGAGGAAGGTTTGATGAAGAGAAATATGAGGAAGATAAGGTTAAAATTGTTGAATATTATGCTGATAATGGATTTCCTTTCGCCAAGGTGAAAAAAACATATTCAACATTTGACGAAAAGGGGAACAATATGATTCTTCATATTGTTATTGATGAATCGGATAAGATATATTTCGGAAAAATAGATTTAAAAGGAAATGAAATCTTTAAAAGCAAATATCTGGAAAAATTGTTTAAGATTAAAGAAGGCAAACTCTATAACAGGGAAAATCTTGATAAAACTATTCAAAACCTTTACGAAATTTATGGGAACAGAGGATATCTTTTTCTGCAGGTGATACCCAAAAAGAAAGTTGAAGGGAACAAGATGAATATAACACTTCAAATTGTAGAGAACTTCCCTGCATATCTAAGATATATAAATATTGCTGGTAATACAAAAACACATGAAAATGTTATAAGAAGAGAAATGACAATATTCCCTGGAGAATTATTAAAGAGATCAAGGCTTATTGAAACACAAAGAAAATTAGCTCAACTCAATTACTTTGAAGATTTATCTCTTGATACAAGGATTGTTGACGATTCTGGAAATGTAGATTTAACATTCAAGGTTAAAGAAAAGAGTACCGAAACGGTTTCAGGAGGAATCGGATATTCTCAAGTCGATGGAATTACAGGTAATATTTCTCTATCCTTTCAAAATCTTTTAGGTACCGGGAGAAAGATAAGTCTTCAATTTGATAAGGGGAGAACACTTAATAATTTTCAGCTTTCTTTTAGTGAGCCATGGTTATTCGATACAAAAGCAAGTTTAGGTTCAAACATATTTTATACTACAAGATCTGTTACATATACATACGATTCATTGTCTATAGACACTACAGTAATAGATTCAACAACAGATAGCACAACAATCGATTCAACCCATACATTAGTCCCATTTAATGTAAATGAAAAAACAAAGGGTTTTAGTGTAACTGCTGGTAAATATATTCAACAATTCCGTTACTTAAAAGGTTTTATTGGCTATACATTACAGAATACAGATTTTTACACAACAGATACAACGCATGTTAATGATTATATAAAAGCACAACTTGGCAATAAATGGAAAAGTGCAGTATCATTGACTTGTGTAAGAGATTCCAGAGAAAAAATATTTAACCCAATAAAGGGTTCATTAATTAGGTTTTCTTCGGAATTTGTAGGTGGCCCCTTTTTAGGGGATGAACATTTCCAGAAATATACGATTGATGGAAGGTATTATCAAAAGATTATCGGTATTGTTAGTATTATGACTAGAGGGGTTTATGGGACATGTTTCGGTTATAAAACGCCAGGAGATGTTCCCTTATTAGAAAAATTCCTAATAGGGGGGATAGGTGACCTTGGTCTAAGGGGGTATTCTGATCGATCAATTGGATTTAATAATATGTCTGGTTATCAATACGCCGGAAGAGCATATTTTATAAGTAATATTGAATTACACTTTCAAGCAAATGATAATATTTATGCTATTGGTTTTTTTGATATAGGAAATGTATGGAGTTCGTTCTCTGATGGTTTTAATAAGAGATTTTGGCCGATGAAAAAAGGTGCTGGAGTGGGGATTAGGTTAGAAGTCCCTATGATTGGTATTCTCGGTTTTGATTATGGCTATGGTTTTGACAGAAGTGGCGGAGGGATGTGGGAACCACATATTCAAATAGGAACTTCATTTTAGGAGAGGTAATGAAAAGAACTATATTATTGCTGTTATTGTTTATACCTTCAATTGTTTTCTCTGAAGATAAGATAGGTTATGTTGATACAGAGAAAATAATAAAATCATATAGCGAAATGAATATTATTAAAACACAAATTGATATTTTAACAAATCAGTGGCAAAGACAATTAGGAGAAAAGAAACTTGAGTTAAATAAGCTAAAAAATGAGCTGGAATCTAAAAAACTTGTCATCTCATATGAAATGCAAAAGGAAAAAGAACAAGAAATCAATAGAAAAGAACAGGAATTTGCCATATTTATGGATAGTATATGGGGAGATAAGGGTATTTTAGAAGTAAAAAAGAAAGAACTTTCCAGAGAGGTAACAGATAAAATTAAAAAGGCAATTGAAAAAATAGCTAAGGAACAGGGCTTTTCTATTGTTTTTGATATTAGCAAAAGTGGTATTATCTATTCACAAAGAGGGGTAGATCTTACATCTTATGTTATTGAATATCTTAATAAAGAGGTCAAAGGTCATAGAATATTGAAAACATTAGAGATTGCAATACCCTATTTTTATGAGATGAATAATGAAGCACAAGAAATGAAGATTGGATCAAAATTACGTGATATGCTTATACCTGCAATTAATAGGCAGGGGGATTTTGAGTTTACAAAAATACAGGATATTAATAATGCTTTGAACAGTATGGGCATAAGCAATTTAAAGACTCAAATAACTGATGAAAAGCTAATATCATTAAGTAAAAATATTAATGTTGATTATGTTATCTATATTTTATGCGAAGTAAATATAGGTATAGTAAAGATAAATTTTAAATTGATAAATGGAAAAACAGCACAAATTGCTCTGCAAAGCGAATATAGTATACACACAGATAAGGAATTGGATAAACTGGTAAACAGTATTTTACAGGATATTAAACCTATAATAGGGATGTAGTATGAATGATATAAATGATATAATGAAAGTTATGCCTCATAGATATCCATTTTTACTTATAGACAGGATTCTTGAGGTGGATAAAGAACATGTTAAAGCATTAAAAAATGTAACGATTAATGAACCTTTCTTTCAGGGGCATTTTCCCGGACATCCTATTATGCCTGGTGTTTTGATAGTAGAATCCCTTGCTCAAGCGGGTGGTATTTTAGTAATGAAATATATGAAAAATCTTGAAGATTATCTATTTTATTTTATGAAAATAGATAAGGTGAAATTTAGAAAACCAGTTTTACCCGGGGATACACTTATACATCACATTAAATTGTTAGAAGAGAGGGGAAATATATTTATAATTGAGGGAAAAGCTTATGTTGAGGATAAGGTAGTTTGTCAAGGAGAATTTACAACTATGATTGTAGAAAAATAGGAGTTTGGATATTATAGAAAAGAGACAACGAATTGGTAATAATTTTAGAAAAGGTACATTTTCTAACATTGGAGAAAATGTTCTTATAGGAGACAATGTAACAATAGGGAATGGTGTAATTCTTTATGATGGTGTTATAATCGGTTCCGATGTAAATATCGGAGATTTCGTAACGGTGAATGCCCCATTGAATTATAAAAATAGTGAATCCGGAAAAACTGTTATTGGTGATGGAGTCGATATATATTCATATACTTTAATTCAAGCGGGAATAGGTGACAATTCTACAAGTATAGATTCTGGAACAAGAATATTGGGACATTCTACTGTTGGGTATAATGCGAGAATAAGGCAGAATGCAATTATAGCTACCGAGTCAATTATTGGTCATGATGTCGAGATAGGAGAAGCTTCAGTAATAAATGCAAGGTCTTATATTAGACCAGGTGTAAAAGTAGGGAAACTTGCACACATTGCCACAATTAGTAGTATTGAATATGATGTTATTCCTTTTTCTATTGTTAAAGGGATTCCCCCTTTTGTTGAAAATATCAATTTAAAAGGGTTAAAAAGCTATGGATATAATGAAGAGGAAATTGAAATCGTAATGAGAGCTTTTGAGATTATATTTAATGAAGGATATACAAATAAAATGGCTTTAGATATTATTAAAGAGAAATTGGAATTGAAGGAAATAGTAAAAGAAATTATTGCTTTTATGGGTGTAAGTATTAGAGGTATATTGAAATAGGAGAAATTATGATTAAACTATTTAATACTCTTACAGGAAAGAAAGAAGAATTTATACCAATAAATAAGGGCAAGGTTTCGATGTATGTTTGTGGTATGACAGTACAAAACAGGGTTCATTTAGGTCATATGCGGGTATATGTAATGTCTGATTTGATAAGAAGAGTATTCGAATATAGTAATTACGAAGTTAAAATTATACAAAATTTTACAGATATAGATGATAAAGTCATTGAACGAGCAAGAGAATTCAATACAGATTATAGATTGCTGGGAGAAAAGTATATTAAAGAATATATTGAGTCTTCTGTGATTATGAATATTAAACCTCCTTATTATTACCCAAAAGCAACTCAACACATCGAAGAGATTATAAAATTTATTGAGAGATTGATAGAAAAGGAATATGCATATGTTGTGAAGGGGAATGTTTATTATTCCACAAATAAATTTAAAGAATATGGGAAGCTTTCAAAGAAAAGGATAGAGGATTTGATCTCAGGTTCAAGAGTAAGAATTAATCCGGATAAGAAAAATCCTATTGATTTTGCATTGTGGAAAGAATCAAAAGAGGGGGAACCGTTCTGGCATTCTCCCTGGGGGAAGGGTAGACCAGGATGGCATATAGAATGCTCTGCAATGAGTATAAAGTATCTTGGTGAAACATTTGATATTCATGCAGGGGGCACCGATTTAATATTTCCTCATCATGAGAATGAAATTGCTCAGAGTGAAGCGGTTACTGGTAAAACATTTGCAAACTACTGGGTTCACAATGAGATGCTAAGAATTAAAGGGGAGAAAATGTCTAAATCGTTGAGTAATTTTCTTGCTGTTAAAGATATACTAAATAGAGTTAGCCCGAACTCTTTACGGCTTTATTATTTTAAAACACACTTCAGGAATCCTCTTGAATACGATGATAATAGTTTGAATGAATCATCTAATGCAATGAAAAGGGTTGAACGTTTCATTGAAGAAAATTACATTTCAGACGATAAGTTAAATATGGATCTATTTGAAAGTGTTATAAATGATTTAAATGATAATTTTAATACACCTAAAGTTCTTGGAACACTATTTTTTAATATGAGAGAAGCAAATAGTGGAGTGCAAGATAAACATAAGATTGCGGGAACAATCAAAAAAGCATTCGAAATAATGGGGTTTGTGTTTCAAAAAAAAGAAAGAAATAATAAAATCGATGGTGTTATGAATTTAATAATTGAGGTAAGAAAAGATTTAAGAGAAAAAAAATATTTTCAGATTGCCGATAAAATAAGATATCAATTAGAGAGGCAAGGCATTGAATTAATGGATGAGCAAGACGGAACAAAATGGAATATTAAATAGAGGAGGAAACCATGATGATCAGAAAAGGAAATGCATCGCTAATTATATCATTTATTCTTGCTGCAATTATTGTGATAGGTATTATTGTCCTTTTATCCGGACCAAGTAATATAATAATGGGAAAGGTAAAATCTCTTCCGAACTTCTATGGTCTTGATAGAGAGGATGCATTACTTACATCGCAGCAAATAGGTATAATTGCAAAAATTGATTCTATTACCGATAGTAATTTACCATATGATATTATTGTTAAACAAAATCCACTGCCGGGAAAATCTTTAGTGAAAGGTAATATCATTTATTTAACGATAAATAGTAAGATGCTAAATAACTTTGCAATACCGGACTTTAGAAATATGCAGTTAAATGATGTGGAAAAAGAGATAGAAAAATTAGGTTTGGTTCTTGGAGAAATTAAAAAGGAAGAAAATAAGAATTCAACACCCAATAGTATTATTTCTCAAATGCCAGCGCCGGGAACCATAATCGAAAAAGGTGATAAAATAGACTTAACAGTTGCATCTAAACCGAAAATCGATTCAAAAATAAGAATTCCCGATGTAAAAGGTAAATACCATACTGCGGCAAGAAAAATATTGATAGATATAGGATTTAAGGTTCTAATTAGGTATAAAACCAATATTGAATATGATTTCGATCTTGTTTTAGGACAATACCCATCAGCAGGAACAAAAGCAGAGAAGGGTACAACAGTTACAATATATGTAAATCATGAAGAGTGAGAAGAAAGGTAAAAGAAAAAGCAACCCATTTGTAGGCATATCAATTATTATTGCATCATTTATAATAGGTTTTCTCATAGTAAATTATTTAATAATGCCTATAATAGTAGGAAAAGGTGAAGAGACACTTGTTCCGTCTCTCATAGGGCTTAATATAAAAGATGCTCAGAAAATTGTTAAGCATGAAGGATTGGCTTTAGATATAACAGGATATCAATATGATACTGTTTATCAGAAAGACAGGATAATATATCAAGACCCAAAACCCGACGAAATCACAAAAAAAGGCAGGAATATTACTGCAATTGTATCCAGAGGTATAAAAGCACATATTATGCCATATATTACTGGTATACCTTTAAACAATGCTATTGATATACTTAAAAATAAAAGTATTAATAATGGGATAAATAAAATATTTACATCTTCCGATAGTGTACCAAGAGACTATATTGTTTCTACTATTCCTGATGCAGATGAGAGTATATCCCCTGATATAATGATAACAATTATTATAAGTAAAGGTAGTGAGAGTGATACATTATCTATGCCTAATATTACAGGATTAAGTTTTATAGATGCAATTAATAAAGTAAAATCTCTTAATCTCATCCTTGGGAATGTCGAATATGAAGATAATGTCGATAGTGTAAACAGTAAGGTTATATTGCAGTATCCGGAAGAGGGGGATGTGATTTCTCCCGGTGACAGTGTTAATATTGTATTACATAAAGAATGAAAAATTTAATTGCACCATCAATACTTTCGGCTGATTTCTCTAATCTTGAAAACGATATAAAAGAATTAAAACATTCCGGAGCGGATATATTACATATTGATGTAATGGATGGACATTTTGTTCCAAATATTACAATTGGCCCGGTGGTTGTAAAAGATATTCGAAAAGTAACAGATCTGCCGATTGATTGTCATTTAATGATTTCGAATCCGGAAAAGTATTTTGAGGATTTTCTTAAAATTGGTATTCAATATATATCAATGCATATAGAGTTAAATAAAAGTATTAAAGAGTGTTATGAAATAGCAAGGAGATATAAAACTAAGTTCGGTATTGCCATTAACCCGGAGACAAAGGTTGATAAATTAAAAGAGGTTATTGATATCGCGGATTATATTTTAATAATGACTGTTCACCCGGGTTTTGGTGGGCAAGCATTTATTAAGGAAGCTTCACTTAAAATACCTGTCATTAAGAATATGGGGTATAATGGTTTGATTGAGGTGGATGGTGGCATTAATGCCGAAATTGCTAAAAAGTTAAGAATGTTGGGAGCAGATATAATTGTTTCGGGAAGCTATATTTTTAAAAATAATATTAAAGAAGCTATTAGAATGTTGAGGTGATAATGGATAAAATTATAATATTGGATTTTGGTTCACAATATACTCAGTTAATTGCAAGAAAGATCAGGGAGTTAAATGTCTACTCAGAGATTGTCCCATTTAATATCACAGCAGAAAAATTATCTCGATGCAAACCAGGTGGAATAATTTTATCTGGTAGTCCATCAAATGTTTATGAAGAAAATGCACCTCATGCCGACGAGAAAATATTTGATCTTAATATCCCTATTCTTGGTATCTGTTATGGAATGCAGGAAATTACATATAGATTTGGGGGTACTGTTACAAAAGCATCAGAGAGGGAATATGGAAAAGCAAACCTGATAATTGATGATAAGACAGATCTTTTCTATGGCATTAATGATAAATCCATAATATGGATGAGTCATGGAGACAAAGTAACCGTTATGCCTAAAGGTTTTATATCAAAAGCGCATACATCTAATACAGAATACACTGTTATTGAAAATATTGAGAAACATATCTGGGGAATACAATTTCACCCTGAGGTATATCATTCAGAAAGAGGGAAAGAGATTCTGAGTAATTTTATAGAGAAAATTTGTAAAATTGGGAGAACATGGAATATAAGTGCTTTTATTGATTCGGAAATTGAAATGATAAGGAAGCAAATAGGGAATAGTAAAGTAATACTGGGACTTTCCGGAGGGGTTGATTCAGCAGTTACCTGTTTCCTTCTAAGAAAGGCAATAGGAGACAACCTATATTCAATTTATATTGATACCGGATTGATGAGGAAGGGAGAAAAAGAGGAGATAAACAGTACATTTTCCTCATTGCTTGGCGAGAGATTTATTTCACTTAATGAAAATGAAATCTTTATTGAAAGACTTAAAGGTGTTGAAGATCCGGAAAATAAGAGAAAAATTATAGGAAAAACCTTTATAAAAATATTCGAGAGAACAGCAAAAAGGATTAAAGGGGTAAAATACCTTGCTCAAGGGACTTTATATCCTGATATGATAGAATCTACCCCAGTTTTGGGTCCATCAAAAACAATTAAAAGCCATCATAATGTTGGTGGACTTCCCAGTAGAATGCACCTCAAATTGATTGAACCTTTAAAAATGCTTTTTAAGGATGAAGTGAGGGAAATGGGCAAACTTCTTGGTGTTCCCGATAGCATAATCAAGAGACATCCCTTCCCTGGACCCGGACTTGCTATTAGAATTATTGGTACGATAAATGATAGCGACTTATATATTTTAAGAGAGGCAGACGCCATATATATTGAAGAGCTTAAAAAGAATGCCCTTTATGATGAAATATGGCAGGCATTTGCAGTTCTTCTCCCGATTAAAACAGTAGGTGTAATGGGAGACAATAGAACTTATGAAAGAGTTTTGAGTCTTAGGGCTGTTATTAGTGTCGATGGTATGACAGCGAATTTTTATCATATGCCGTATGAAATAATGGAAAAGATATCAAATAGAATAATTAATGAGGTTAGAGGAATTAATAGGGTTGTTTATGATGTTAGTTCCAAACCACCGGCAACAATAGAGTGGGAATAAACAAAGGAAGAGAGAACCACCACTAATTCACGAATAAATAAGAAATGGACATCAGACGCCAGACATCAGACACCAGCCGAGAAGGGA
>CBDVEF010000014.1:0-12489 GCA_965372935.1 uncultured bacterium
TGCATCAAGCACCCCTCTTACAATACGATACCTTACACCTGGTAAATCCTTAACTCTTCCTCCTCTTATGAGAACAATAGAATGTTCTTGAAGATTGTGCTCTTCCCCTGGAATATAAGCAGTAACTTCAAATCCATTTGTAAGTCTAACCCTAGCAACCTTTCTTATTGCTGAATTTGGTTTCTTTGGTGTTGTTGTATATACTCTTGTACAAACACCCCTTCTTTGAGGACATGACTGTAATGCAGGAACTTTATTCTTTTTCACAATTTTTTTCCTGCCTTTTCGTATAAGTTGATTAAGTGTTGGCATTTTTTGTTCCTCCACTGTTTACGAATTTTTCATTTTCTATTTCTTCATTATTCTTTTCGAATACTTTCTTGGCAATATGTTGCCATCTTCTAAATCCCGTTCCTGCTGGTATTATATTACCCATAACAACATTTTCTTTAATTCCTAATAATTCATCAATCCGTCCCTCAATCGCCGCTTTTGCAAGCACAGAAGTTGTTTCCTGGAATGATGCAGCAGAGATAAAACTTTCCGATGATATCGATGCCTTGGTAATTCCAAGTAATACCGGTGTAAATATCGCTGGAGTACCTCCTTCCAGCAAAATTTCTCTGTTTTCCCGAACTATTTTTTTTCTGTCAACATTCATTCCTTCTATATTGCTTGTGTCTCCACTTCTAATAATCTTAACTTTTTGCAACATCTGCTTTATAATACATTCAATATGTTTATCATTTATTTTAACACCCTGAATAGCATAAACGGATTTTACATCATTAACAAGGTAATTGCCCAAACTAAACATACCTTTGATTCTTAGAATATCATGTGGATTGATCGAACCTTCACAAAGTTTTTCACCGGCATTTATCTTTTCTCCATCATGAACATAAAGATGTCTGCCATAAGGAATTTTGTACTCTTTACTCTCACCATCAAAACTTTCTACAATTATTTTCCTGGACCCCCTTCTTGAAGATCCAAATCTAACAATACCATTAATGTCGGTTACAATAGCAAATTCTTTTGGTATTCTTGCTTCAAAAAGTTCAGAAACTCTGGACAAACCTCCTGTAATATCAACAGATTTACCCCCCTCTTTTGTAAGCCTTGCAATAATATCGCCAGGATGTATATCCTGACCATCTTTTACACTCAAATACGCTCCCAGTGGAAGTGCATATCCTCCAAGCTTTTCATCATTGCTATCATAGATATCTACCTCTGGCATAAGAACTTTTTCTCTATGTTCGATAATTTTGTAATTTTTATTACCACTTATAATTTCTTCTTTCAATGTGACCTTATGCTTGATATCTACAAAATGTATTTTTCCTTCAAATTCATTGATAATATAAGTATTATATGGATCCCATCTGTATACAATATTACTCTCTTTTATTTTCTCTTTATCATCTATCATTAATCTTGCACTATATGGGACATCATACTCAATCTCTTGATTTAATCCAGTGAATCTAATTTTTCCCTCTCTTGATATTACGATTGAATTCCCTTCATTATTAACAACAGTTTTTATTTTTATCAATTTAATTTTACTATCAAACGGAGCTTTGATAATAGGTTGTTCAGCAATTCTTGAAGATGTACCTCCCGTATGGAATGTCCTAAGAGTAAGCTGAGTGCCAGGTTCTCCAATACTTTGTGCAGACATTATACCTATAGCCTCTCCTATTTCAATTAGTCTTCCTGTAGCTAAACTTCTCCCATAACATTTTTTGCAAACTCCTCTCTTCGATTCACATGTAAGTATTGATCTTATCTTTACCTCTTCTATACCGCTCTCTTCAATCTCTTTCGCAACTTTTTCTGTGATCTCTTCATCTTCTTCCAGAAATAATTTCTTTGTAATCGGATGAATAATATCTTCAGCTGCAAATCTACCTGTTATTCGTTCTGATAATGTTTCTATAACTTTCCCTGTACCGGGTTCTACCATTGCTCTTCTTTTAATTCCGAGAATTGTGCCACAATCTTCCTCCGTGACAATTATATCTTGTGCAACATCAACAAGTCTTCTTGTCATATAACCTGCCTCAGATGTTTTTAATGCAGTATCCGTTAATCCTTTTCTTGCTCCATGGGTTGATATAAAATATTCAAGAACCGTCATCCCCTCTTTAAAATTAGAAATTATTGGAGTCTCGATAATTTCTTTTCCGGTTAGTTTCTTCTGGGGTCTTTGTATCAATCCTCTCATACCAGCAAGCTGTTTAATCTGGTCTCCACTACCTCTTGCACCTGAATCCCACATCATAAAAATTGGGTTAAATCCTTCTCTGTCACTTTTTACAATTTTTTCCATTTCATAAGCAATTTTATTTGTTGTCTCAGTCCATTTATCGATGACTATATTATACCGTTCTTTTTCTGTAATAAGACCTCTGTGGTATTTTTCATTTATATCATCAACCTCGGCAAAAACCCTGTCCAGAATTTTTTTCTTTTTAGGAGGAATTTTTATATCATCTATACCAAATGTAAGACCTGATTTAGTTGCATATTTATATCCAATATCCTTAATATCATCTAAAAGTTCAACAGTTTTATATAGACCTATTGTATAATATGCTTTCTTGACAAGTATATTTAGTTCTTTTTTATTCAATAGATTGTTTGCAAATCTAATTCTTTCTGGAAGAATTTCATTAAAGAAAACTCTCCCTGCTGTTGTTTTAATGAATTTTCCCTTATACTTATAATTAATTATTGTATGAATATCTAAATTTCCTGACTCTACTGCAAATCTCAATTCATTAATATCATCAAAATAAGCATCTTCTCTTTTTCCTCCCTTTTTTTCCTTTGTAAGATAGTAACATCCAAGTACAATATCCTGTTGTGGGGCTACTACAGGCTCTCCATTTGAAGGTTTTAAAAGATTATTAGCAGACAACATTAATGTCTGTGCTTCAAGCTGAGCTTCAAACGAGATAGGAAGATGAACAGCCATTTGGTCTCCATCAAAGTCAGCGTTAAATGCTACACATACCATAGGATGCAATTTAATAGCTTTCCCCTCTACAAGAACTGGTTTGAATGCCTGGATACCTAACCTATGTAATGTAGGAGCTCTATTGAGAAGTATGGGATGATCCTTAACAACATTTTCAAGAATTTCCCAAACCTCTGGGGCATTCTTTTCAAGTAATTTTTTAGCTCCCTTTATACTTGATGCATAGCTTTTTTCTTCAAGCTCCTTAATTATAAAAGGTTTAAATATCTCAAGAGCTATTATTTTTGGTAATCCACATTCATATATTTTCAATTCGGGACCTACTGTAATAACTGAACGAGCAGAATAGTCAACCCTCTTTCCTAAAAGGTTCTGTCTAAATCTACCCTGCTTACCTTTTAGATTATCAGATAAAGATTTAAGTGGAGTACCATTTCTTTGTTTAATTGGTCTTGCTCTTCTCGAATTATCAATAAGCGCATCAACAGCTTCTTGAAGCATTCTTTTCTCATTTCGAAGAATAAGATCAGGGGTATTAATATCCATCATATGTTTTAATCGGTTATTTCTTGTAATCACCCTTCTATAAAGGTCATTTAAATCACTGGTTGCATATCGTCCACCTTCAAGCGGAACTAGAGGCCTTAGATCCGGAGGAATAACCGGTAATACAGTTAATATCAGCCATTCAGGTCTATTCCCTGATTTTCTAAATGATTCAACAACTTGAAGTCTCTTAAGCATTTTCTTTTTTTTCTCTATGGAATTTTCTAGTTTTAACTCCGTTTCAAGCTCAGCGCTTAATTCATCAAGGTCAATTTCAGTAAGAAGTTTCCTTGCTCCTTCTCCACCCATTAAAGCTTCGAATTCATAACCACGTTCTTTAAGTTCATTGTAATAGGAAATTTTTATAACATCTCCAACTTTAAGATCTGTATTTCCCGAATCTGTTATAATATAGGACTCGTAATATAATACTCTTACAAGCTTTGTTGTTGCCATATCAAGCAATAGCGCAATATAACTTGGTGAAGTGCGGTAAAACCAGATATGAGCAACGGGAGTAGCAAGTGTTATATATCCCATTCTCTCCCTTCTAACTTTACTAGTGGTTACCTCCACACCGCACTTCTCACATATAATCCCTCTATACTTTGCATGTTTATACTTACCGCAAGCGCATTCAAAGTCTTTAACAGGTCCGAATATTTTCTCACAAAATAATCCGGTCTTTTCAGGTTTTTGGGTTCTATAATTAATAGTTTCAGGTTTTTTAACCTCTCCATGTGACCATTGCAAGATTTTTTCGGGAGAGGCAATCCTGAGTGCTATGGAATCAAAATCTCCATGTGAAATCGTTTTATTACCATATTCTGTATTCATTTATCCTCCAATTAGGTCTATTCTCCCTCTTTTTGCAGTTCAACATCAATCGCCAATCCATTTAACTCTTTAAGGAGAACATTGAAAGAAGCAGGCAATCCCGGTTCCGGTGAATTTTCTCCCTTTATAATTGATTCATATAATCTGGTTCTACCAGGGACATCATCTGATTTGACTGTTAACATTTCCTGCAATGTATATGCAGCACCATATGCTTCCAATGCCCAAACTTCCATTTCTCCGAATCTCTGACCTCCGAATTGGGCTTTTCCACCTAATGGTTGTTGGGTTATCAATGAGTATGGTCCTGTTGACCTGGCATGTATTTTATCCTCAACCATATGAATAAGCTTCATCATATAGATATAGCCGATAGTAACTTTATCATCAACAAGTTCACCTGTATGCCCATCATAAATCGGCATTTTCCCATCCAGAGGAAGCTTGGCTTTCTTTAAATAACTCTTGATTTCATCTATTTCAGCACCTTCAAAAACAGGAGTGGCAAATTTAATGCCAAGTGCTTTACCTGCCCATCCAAGATGTGTTTCGAGTATTTGTCCAACATTCATTCTTGAAGGTACTCCAAGAGGATTTAAAATAATATCAACGGGGGTTCCATCAGGTAAATATGGCATATCTTCAAGCGGAACAATTTTTGAAATCACCCCTTTATTACCATGCCTTCCTGCCATTTTATCCCCTACCTGTAAATTCCTCTTTTGGGCAATAAGAACCTTAACTCTCTGGAGTGTTCCATATGGAAGATCATCACCAACTTCGAGTTTCTCGATCTGTGCATCAGTTTCCCCGTTAATTGATTCAATAATTTCATTGTATCTATCAACAATCAATATTGCTTTCTTGCCTACTCTTTGTACAAAACCGTTTTCAAGTTCGATTATAGATAAATCCCATTTGGTAATATGCTTCTCTGTGATTTTTTGCCCCTCTTTTAAAAGTACAGTACCATATTTATCTTTAATTGGTTTCTTTATCGTCTTGCCATCAAGTAAATTAATCAATATATCTTTTGCTTCTCCATTATATTTATTTTCTTCTCTCTGTCTATCTTTCTTTATTACCTCTATTTCCTTCCTTAATTTTGATTTTGAACGCAAAGATTTTGAAGACCTGGAGAGAATCTGTGTATCTACAACAATACCGTGTACCCCCGGAGGAACCCTCTTAGATGTATCTCTCACATCTGCTGCTTTCTCTTTAAATATTGCTCTTAATAATCTTTCTTCAGGTGTGAGTTCACTCTCCCCTTTTGGTGAAACTTTGCCTACAAGTATATCTTCTGGTCCAACCTCGGTTCCAATTTGGATAATTCCGTTTTCATTAAGATGCATAACCGCTTCATTGCTGACATTAGGTATTTCCATGGTTAATTCTTCAGGTCCAAGCTTAGTTTCTCTAATCTCCGTTTCAAATTCCTGAATATGTAATGAAGCAAAGACATCACCTCTAACCAATCTTTCACTTATGACAATAGCATCTTCAAAGTTGTAGCCATACCATGGCATAAATGCTACAAGAACATTTTTGCCAAGAGCAATTTCTCCATTTTCAACTGATTGACCATCAATAATAAGATCATCTTTCTCAACATGTTGCCCTTCTTCTACTCTTGGTAATTGAATAACACATGTATCCTGATTCGTTCTCTTCATAAATACTAATTCATATCTATCATATATATCAATTTCAAAGCTATTTTTATCAATATCGTCAGGTTCTATAATAATTTCTTTCGATGTTACTTTGATTACTGTTCCGGCTCTTCTCGCAAAAATAGCTGCCTTTGAATCCTTTGCAATGATTTTTTCCATCCCGGTACCTACAATAGGTGCTTCTGGTCTAATCAATGGGACACTTTGACGTTGCATATTTGATCCCATTAGTGCCCTATTGGCATCATCATGTTCAAGAAATGGCATTACTGTTGCAGCAATACTTACCAATTGAGCAGGTGTAACATCCATATAAGATATCTCGTTAGTTTTTGTTCTCGGGAAGTATCCCTGCCATCTGGCAAGCACATGATCCTGTTCAAATTCTCCATTCGGTTTTAATAGGGCATTAGCTTGAGCAATTTTAACCTCTTCTTCAGCATCAGTGTCAAGGTATTCTATCTCATTGGTAACCTTACCATTAATCACTTTCCTATAAGGGGTCTCGATTAGTCCCATTCGATTAACCCTTGCACAACTTGCAAGTGAAACAATCACACCAATGTTTTGACCTTCTGGCGTTTCAATAGGACATATTCTTCCATAATGAGAATAATGAACATCCCTTACCTCAAAACCAGCTGTTTCTCTTGTTAATCCGCCCGGGCCCAGAGCAGAAATTCTCCTTTTATGAGTAAGCTCTGATAGAGGGTTTACCTGTTCTAAAAATTGGCTTAATTGACTGGTAGTGAAAAAGTTCAGAATAATACTTGAAATAAATCTTGCATTTACCAGCTCCTTTGGACTTATAGTTTCAATATCCTTTAAGAGCATCTTCTCTTTAATGACCTTTGATGCTTTCGCTAATGCAATAGCATATTGATTCTGAAGAAGTTCCCCGACTCTTTTAACTCTTCTTGATGCAAGACTATCAATATCGTCTATTTTTGCATTATTATCACCTTTTTGTAATCTAAAAAAGTACTTGATAATATTTATAATATCATCAGGGGTAAGTGTGTGATCTTTTATGTGATCACTTTTAAGTTTTTTATTGATCTTATATCTTCCGATTTCAGAAAGATCATAACGCATAGAATCAAAATATGTGTTTTTTATATACTGCAGAGAAATCTCTTTATTTGCGGCTGTGCTTCCCTTAAGCATAAAATATATCTTTTTTGCAGCCTCTTCCTGATCTGATACGCCATCTTTTCTTAATGTATTGACTATTAAAGTTATGTCCCTTTGATCATCATTATCTTTTTCCTCGATGAGAGATATTAATTTTATATTGTTAGATTTCAATCTAAAAAGTACTTCTGGAGTTATTCTTCTCGCCGCTGGTTCAATAATTTCTCCTGTCTCCTTATTGATTATATCCTTAGATATAATTCTGCCAAGCAACGGGGAATCAGAATAATCAGATTCTTTAAGATTTAATTTGATATTTTCATCTTTAAAGAATAAAGATAATATTTTTTCATTTGTTTCATAGCCTAACGCTTTTAATAAAATTGAGATCGGAAAACTTTTCTTTCTATCAAGGTTAATGTAAATTATATCCTTCTTATTTACCCCTAATTCAATCCAGGCTCCTTTATATGGAATAATTTGACCAACATATAGAACTTGATCTCCAATTGTTCCGGATTCTTTAAAGAAAAGTCCTGGGGCTCTATGAATTTGATTAATAACAATTCTCTCGACACCATTAATTATAAAACTGCCATTTTCTGTCATCATTGGAACATCGCCAAAATATATTTCCTGCTCTATTGTATTCCTATGAACCATTTTCTCCCCTTGTTGCTCATTGATTGTCAGTTGAATAGTGAGGTAAAGAGGCACAGAATAATTAACTCCCTTTTCCTGTGCCTTTAAATAATTGTATTTAGGTTTCCCCAATCTATAATACTTATATGAAAGAATAAACCTACCATAGATATCTTCAATCGGAAAAGCTCTTCTAAGGACAAATTCTAGTCCTTTATTTTCTCTTTTCTCAGGAGAGATATCAGGTTGTAAAAACTCTTGATAAGAGTCTAATTGAACTCCTAAAAGATTTATAACAGGTATATTGTAACCTAATTTTGTAAAATTTATTCTTTCGTTATTCATTGTAATTTTCAATGAATACTCCTTTATTTAAATTATTTTATCTCGACTATAGCTCCTGCTTGTTCAAGTTTTTCCTTTACTTTTTCAGCTTCTTCTTTTGATACGCCTTCTTTAACAGTCTTAGGAGCACTTTCTACAAGTTCTTTTGCCTCTTTTAATCCCAATGATATCAATTCTCTTACAGTTTTAATTACCTGTATCTTTTTATCTCCATAACTTGATAAAACAACATCAAATTCTGTTTTTTCTTCAGCTGGAGCACCTGCAACTGCTCCTGGAACTACTGCTGTCACTACTTGTGCTTGAGCTGAAACACCAAATTTTTCTTCAAGTTCTTTTACCAGTTCATTAAGTTCTAGAACTGTCATCTTCTCTACTAATTTTATCACTTTTGCTGCTGTTGTTGTTTCTGACATTTTTTCCTCCTATTTATAATAATTTTTCTTTTTCGATTTTAACGGCATCAATTACTCTAATAAATTTAACAATTATCTCATTTAATGCAGAGGTGAAACCACTAATCGGGGATTGTAGCAACCATAAGATTTTTGAAAGAAGTTCCTCTTTTGACGGTAACTTCGATAAGGTTTCAACCTCTTCCGAGTTAAATAATGTACCTTCCATATAGCCAAATTTAAATGACGGTATTCCTGTATCCTTTGCAAATTTCGTTACTATTTTTGCAGGATTTATAGGATCTTCATTAGTCATTAAAATTGCTGATGGTTTTATCAGATATTCTTCAGGTATTTCAATATCAACTTTTTCAAAAGCCTTTTTTAAAAGGGAATTTTTAATGACCTTATATACAATACCCGATTTTCTCAACTCTCTTCTTAACTTGACATCATCATTAACTTTTATCCCTTTGTAATCAGCGAGGTATAAAGCTTTTGCATCTACAATTTCTTTTGCAAGTACTTCAACAAATTTTATCTTTTCCTGCTTATTCATAATTTATCCTCTCTACTTTAACAATGATTGAATGTTTTTCGGATCTATTTTTACACCAATGCCCATTGTTGAAGAAACAGCTATTGATTTTAAATAGATACCTTTTGCAGAAGAAGGTTTTGTTCTTACAATTTCCCTTACCAATTCGATTATATTCTCTTTGATCTTATCATTAGTAAATGATGCTTTGCCCACAATCGCATGAACTATTCCCGTCTTATCATTTCTAAAACTGATTCTACCCTTTTTAATAGATTTTACTGCTTCAGCAATATTTTCTGTTACAGTGCCTCTTTTCGGGTTTGGCATTAAGCCTTTTGTTCCAAGTATTTTTCCAAGTTTTCCAATCTTTCTCATCATATCCGGGACAGCAAGAACAACATCAAAATCGAACCAACCTTTTGATATTTTTTCGATGAGATCTTCGGCTCCAAAATAATCAGCACCAGCTTCCTCTGCTTCTTTTGCTTTGTCCCCTTCAGCAAAAACAAGTATTTTTACTGTTTTCCCTGTTCCGTGAGGAAGTAGTACATTTCCTCTTACTATCTGATCAGATTTTTTGGAATCAATGCCCAATCTCACCGATGTTTCGATTGTTTCATTAAACTTAGCAGTTGCAGTATTTTTTATCAATTCAACCGCTTCTTCCAATGTATATAACCTTTCTCTATTCACTTTTTCTACTATGCTTTTATATCTTTTCCCATGTTTCATTAGTAACCTCGTTAGTCTTCAACTTCAACGCCCATACTCCTGGCAGTACCTGCAATAATATTCATTGCAGATTCTACAGAAGAAGCATTGAGATCTTCCATTTTTTTCTTTGCAATCTCTTCCAATTGTTTCTTTGTTATTTTTCCAACTTTAACTTTATTGGGTACACCAGAACCCTTATCCAATCCCACAGCTTTTCTTATTAAAACTGATGCAGGAGGAGTTTTTGTAATAAATGAAAAACTTTTATCCTTATACACAGTAATAACAACAGGAATTATTGTGTCACCCTCTTTCGCAGTTTTTGCATTAAATACTTTACAAAAATCCATAATGTTAACACCGTGCTGCCCGAGAGCCGGACCGACAGGAGGGGCCGGAGTAGCTTTGCCTGCTGGAAGTTGCAATTTTATAAATCCTATAACTTTTTTCTTAGCCATTTAAATCCTCCATTATAATACTTCAACCTGACTAAATCTAATTTCTATTGGTGTGGTTCTCCCAAAAATTGCTACCGAGACTTTTAATCTTTCCTTTTCTATATTTATTTCTTCTATAGTTCCGGAAAAATCCGAAAAAGGACCATCAATTATTTTAACCGAATCACCAACCCTAAAGGGTAATTCTGTAGACATAGCACCCTCTTTTCCTTCTTCAATCAAACTTAATACCCCCTGTATCTCATCATCATTTAAAGTCATCGGGGAATACTCAGAACCAAGTACAGCCATAACTCCATTTACAGAACTAATGGCATTTAACAGTCTCTTATCAGGTTCCATATCAATTAAAATATAACCAGGAAACATACGTTTTTCCATAATTATCCTTTTACCACCTCTAATCCTGGTCACATGTGTTATAGGTATAATTATGTTCTTTGTAAATTCCTGAAGGTTATTAATTTCAATTTTCTTTTCTATTAATTCCTTTATCTTCTTTTCTTGTCCTGAGAATACATGAACCACAAACCAAGACATTTTCACCTCACTATTATTCCCATTATTTTACCAATACCGAGATCTACAATACCGATAAAAATTCCTAACATAGCTGAAATAACAATTACTATAACAGTGGAACCTAAAAGCTCATTTTTTTTAGGCCAAGTTACTTTTGCCATCTCTGCCTTTACTTCATTATAAAACTTCACAACTTTTTTAAACATATCAATAACCACCTTCTATGGCAGGCCTGGAGGGAGTCGAACCCCCAGCATCCGGATTTGGAGTCCGGCGCTCTAACCATTAGAGCTACAGGCCTACATATCCATATCTATATCTATCTAACCTCTTTATGCTTAGTATGTTTTCTACAAAACTTACAATATTTTTTATATACAACCCTATCCGGGTGCAATCTCTTGTTCTTATTCGTTGTGTAATTTTTTCTCTTACATTCAGTGCATGCAAGATGTATAATATCTCTTGGCATATTTCTACCTCTTATTCAATAATTTCTGTAATAATACCTGCACCAACTGTTCTACCACCTTCTCTTATTGCAAATCTAAGATCTTTCTCCATTGCTATTGGGGTGATTAGTTGTACTTCAAGCTCTACATCATCGCCAGGCATTACCATTTCTCTTCCTTCCGGTAATTTTACCGATCCAGTCACATCCGTTGTTCTAAAATAAAACTGTGGTCTATATCCAGCATAAAATGCGCTGTGTCTGCCACCCTCTTCTTTCTTCAATATATACGCCTTCGCTTTGAAATTCTTATGAGGGTTTATTGTTCCCGGGGCTGCTACTACCATTCCTCTCTCAAGTTCGTCTTTGTTTATTCCTCGCAACAGTACTCCCACATTGTCTCCGGCTTCCGCAAAATCCAATATCTTTCTGAACATCTCAAGGCTCGTTGCTACCGTCTTCTTCTTTTCTCCAAATCCTATTATCTCTACTGGATCTCCACCTTTGATCGTTCCTCTCTCTACTCTGCCCGTTCCTACCGTCCCTCTACCTGTTATACTGAATACATCCTCTACGCTCATTAAAAACGGCTTGTCTTTATCTCGCTCCGGTAACGGAATATATTCATCCATTACTTTTAATAATTCCCATATCGGCTTCTCCGATTCTTCATCGTCACCTTCCAATGCCTTTAATGCACTGCCTTTTATTATCGGAATTTCATCGCCAGGATATTCATACTTCGTTAATAAATCCCTGATCTCCATCTCTACCAACTCTATTAATTCCGGATCATCTACCATATCTGTCTTATTTAAAAATACTACCATTGACGGTACATTTACCTGCCTCGCCAATAGTATATGTTCCATTGTCTGTGGCATCGGACCATCCGGAGCACTCACTACCAATACTGCTCCGTCCATCTGGGCAGCTCCCGTGATCATATTCTTAATATAGTCTGCATGTCCCGGACAGTCTACATGTGCATAATGTCTGTTCTCAGTCTGGTACTCTATATGTGCCAACTGTATCGTTATTCCTCTCGCTTTTTCTTCAGGCGCCCTGTCTATCATATCATACGCCGTAAATTCAGCCCAACCCTTCTTGGCTAATACTTTCGTTATTGCCGCTGTTAATGTCGTCTTGCCATGATCTACATGGCCTATCGTCCCTACATTAACATGGGGCTTCTTTCTTTCAAACTTTTCCTTTGCCATACTGTATTACCTCCAGTAA
>CBDVEF010000015.1:0-12075 GCA_965372935.1 uncultured bacterium
AAATCAATATATTTTCCTTATTCTTTAAAATAGTATAAATAACACGATAATCCCCAATTCTATATGAAAATAATCCTTTATAATTACCTGAAAGCATTTTATCTCTTCCCGGATTGTTGGATAATTCTCTTTCAATTTTATTTAACAATCCTTTTAATTTTATTTTATCTGTTATTTTTAAATCTTTTATAACTGATGATTTATATTCAATATTATATGCCAAGCTTATTTCTCAATTCTTTAGATGAAATGACTTTATCACCCTTGTTGTTTAATCTTTCCAATGCAATATCATAATCGATATAATCTTCTAAATATTTTTCAACAGCCTTTTTTATAATATAAGTCTTGGATCTGTCTAATTCTTCACATAATTTGTTTAGATCTTTAATTATATTATCAGGTAACCTTAAAGATATTGTTTGAGACATATATCCTCCTTTGCAATATGTGTATTACATATATATACAATTATTACAATAATGTCAATTACTAACGGGAACGGATAGTAGATTCGGTATGGACATACTAACCAGTTTAAGTAAAGAGTAAAAGATTAAATCCATTCCTCTCTTTTTAATTATTCCTGCCTCTATTCTTTGTCATTCCTCATCCCCTTAATGTCATTCCTGCGAAAGCAGGAATCTACACCAGCATTTGCAAAGTCATGTTTAATTTATAATTGTAGGGGCAGATCATTATCTGCCCTAATTCTCTCACTTCCTCGCCCTTGATGGGAGAGGATTGAGGTGAGGGTGATGCGCGCGGTGCAAACGGGAGCGCCAATGCCAACGGGAACGACAATCGCTAATGGGAATGGATTGGGCATTATTTAAAATTGGTGCAATAAAGTTTGGTTAAAGACAGATTCCTGCTTTCGCAGGAATAACAGCGACATAGAAAGTGTAAATTGTGAAATGTGAATCGAAAAATTCCCCCCTCCCTTGTGTTCCGTCCCACAATGGGGCGGGAAAGTAAAAATATTATTTCCTTTTGTGTAATTTGTATAAAATTCGTGAAATAAAGGTAAAAGATTATTCTCTCCCATTAGTGAAATTCGTTGATATTCTCTTTCCCTTTTCGGCTGGTGTCTGATGTCTGGTGTCTGACGTCTATTACTATTTATTTGTGAATTCTTGGTTATATTCCCCTTAATTCCATCTTTTTAAATTTCCCTTTGTGTTTTTTCAATAATTTATAAAACACCTCTTTATCATAAGGTTTATCAGATACCCTTTCTGGATAAAGAACCTTATCTTTGTGAAATTGTTGAAGTACATAGTGGTTAGCACCATTTATATACCCTACAATTTCATCAACATCTTCTGGAATCACATAATCAGGAACAAGTGTTGTTCTGAACTCATATTGGATATTAGAATTTCTTATCAATTCTATTGAATCTTTTATCCTCAATATATCGACATCAATGCCTGATGCATTTGAATACATTTTAAATGATGACTTAATATCCATTGCAATTGCATCAATCAAATTCTTTTCCAATAAATTCTTAATAACATCAGGTTTATAACCATTTGTATCAAGTTTCACCAAATACCCTATAGATTTTATCCTATATATATACTCACAAAGGTCATTGTTTAGTGTCGGTTCTCCCCCTGTTATACATACACCTTCTATAAACTCCCTTCTCTTTTCCAGTTTTTCCAACAATTCATTACCATCTGAGCAATTCATTTGAAATTTATCAATAAATACAAGTTCTGGATTATGACAAAAAGGGCATTGAAAATTACATCCACATGTAAAAATAGTAGATGCAATCTTACCGGGATAATCTATTAATGTGGTTCCTTGAAACCCACCGATTTTCATCTATTTTATTATAAATTCCCTTCTCAGCCTGAATTCTTCTTTCTTACCTTTATTCCAATTTTGCACGGGTCTGAAATAACCTACAACTCTTGAATAGGTTTCCACAGGAATTTTAACAACTTTCTTTATGGTAACATCCTCTTTTATGCTTTCCATCTTATTCCTCCATCTATTTCTCGGTTTCTATTTCAACGCCATATTTCTTCAATTCCAGTTCCGTATGTTCATAAGGACAAAAATCAAATTCTCCCGGTATATACCCATGAATTGGGCAAATACTAAAGGTTGGAGTTATTGTATAATACGGCAACTTGAATTTATATGCTACTTTCTTCACTAGTGCTTTACAACTATCTATATCATTTATACTCTCTCCCAGAAAGATATGAAATACAGTACCTCCCGTATATTGTGTTTGCAGATTATCCTGTAATGTTAATGCTTCAAATACATCTCCCTTATAATCAACAGGTAATTGAGTGGAATTTGTATAGAATGGGGCATCCTCTCCCTGTGTTATGATTTCAGGATATTTTTCCTTATCAATTTTAGCTAATCTATAAGATGTTCCCTCTGCAGGAGAAGCTTCAAGATTAAAGAGATTACCTGTTGAATCCTGAAATTCACTTAATTTGTTTCTCATAAACTCTAATGTTTCAATAGCAAATTTTTGCCCCTCTTCAGTTGATATATCACTTCCCAACAGATTCAATGAAGCTTCATTCATACCCACAAGACCTATTGTAGAAAAATGATTTGCCCAATATGAACCTAATTGCTCCTTTATATTTCTTAAATAGAATCTCGCATATGGGTATAAACCTACTTTTGTGAAGTTTTCAAGAACCTTTCTCTTTATCTCTAAACTATCCTTTGCTATACCCATTAATCGTTCAAGTCTTTCAAAAAACTCATCCTTATTTCTGACAATGTACGCAATCCTTGGGACATTGATTGTTACCACACCAACACTTCCTGTAAGTGGATTTGCGCCGAATAATCCGCCACCCCGAAATTTCGGACGGTTTACTATATCCTTTTTGCCATTTTCTTCTTTGGCTATTTTAAGCTTTAATAAATCGCCCCTCTTTCTTAATTCTCTATTATCAAGTCTTAACCTGCAGCACATACTCCTTGCATCATCAGGGCTCATATCCGTGTTAATGAAATTAGAGAAGTATGGGATTCCATACTTTGCTGTCATTAACCAAACTTTATCAAAATTCGAGTCTTCCCAATTAAAATCTTTTGTGATATTATATGTAGGAATAGGGAATGTGAATATTCTTCCCTTCGCATCACCTTCCATCATAACTTCAGCAAAGGCATTATTTAATACATACATCTCTTTCTGGAAATCGCTATATACCTTATCCTTCCTCTCTCCTCCAACAACAACTTTTTCATTCTTTAACGTTTCAGGAACTTTTAAGTCCATCGTTATATTTGTAAATGGTGTTTGAAATCCTACCCTTGTGGGAACATTAAGATTGAATAAAAATTCCTGAATCGCCTGTTTTACTTGCTTATAATTAAGTTTATCATAATATATAAACGGAGCTAGCAAGGTGTCGAAATTAGAAAATGCTTGAGCTCCAGCTGATTCTCCCTGCAATGTATAGAAATAATTAACGATTTGTCCAAGAGCTGTTCTTAGATGTTTTGCGGGTTTGCTTTCTACCTTTCCTACTACACCTGTAAATCCTACCTGTAATATATCCTGTAGATCCCATCCACAACAATATACAGATAATAGTCCAAGATCATGGATATGGAGATCACCATTTATATGTGTATCACCTATATAATCGGGATATATCCTTTTCAACCAATATCTTGCACTTATTGCAGATGTAATATGATTATTTAATCCCTGAAGTGAATAACTCATATTACTATTTTCATTTACTCTCCAATCATTTTTATTGATATAGTCATCTACTATATTAACAGATTCATCTATTAATTCTCTGACATTTCTTAACTTCTTATGCTGTTCTCTATATAATATATATGCTTTAGCAGTTCTTGCATGCCCCTCCTCTATCAACATCTTTTCAACTAAATCTTGAACATTTTCTACAGTCGGAATACTATCACCTTTATAAATCGCATTTAAAGCTGCATCAATAAGATTTGCAATTCTTCTTGCTTTTTCAAAATTGTGTCCACCTACATTTCTTACCGCTTTTTCAATTGCATTATATACTTTTTCTGATTCATAAGGTACTATTCTACCGTCTCTCTTTCTAATAAACTCCAATGAAGAATTCATTTAACCTCCTTTAACCTATTAAAATAGTATCAGGGTTTTAACTAAATGTCAAGCGATAACCACAATATATGGTGTCTCGATGTATTGTTAATACTATATGTTGGAATTGCATATCTTAGACTAAAAACCTTATAATTGACTTTAATATAGTATTTGTATCTTCGCATTTTATTTTACAATCAAATACTTAACTTTATACAATAGATTAAAACTTTTTCATCAATAGAACATTAAAATTTATATGCAATCAACAATAGATAAGAAATAATCAATCTCTTATATTTTTCATTATCAGATTTTTTCTAATAAATAAAATTTTTAATTTGAAACATCTATTCTGTTTTACTATAAACCGTAAAATGTTGCTCCGGTAAAATATCAAATTCCTTATCTAATTTATATCCGGCTTTTTTCATTTCCTCTACTATAATATCCTTTGGAACATAATGCCTAAATATACCACGAAAACTAAATTTTATAGCTTTCTTATACTCAATAATTATGATTTTTCCTTCTTCTTTTAGATAATATTTTAAATCACTAAAATATTCAACTCTATCTGATATATGGTGCGTAACATTACGCATAAATATAAAATCTAAATTCTCTTTATGTAAATCCATTTTATCATTTTCTATAAGAATTGGTATTATGTTTTTTACCCCCTTCTCCTTAGAGTATTCCTTTATGTAATTCAGTAAATTCGGATCTTTATCAACAGCATAGACCTTTCCATGTTCTCCTACTGACCTGGCAAATTTTAACGAAAAATAACCACCCCCGGATCCAATATCTGCAATATTATGTCCGGTTTTTAAATCCATTGATTTTATAATCTGCTCCGACATACTCTTTGGATCAGATGCCTTTTTGTTAAACATCTCTGCTTTGATATTTCTCATTCATTCTCCTTTTCTATTAATCTTTTTCTTAATAATACCGATTGAGGACTATCCCATCCACATTTAATGAAAAAGTTCATAGCTGTTTTTAAAGCATCTGTAATTACAAGCTCACAATTTCTGCCTTTTAGTAAATCTTCCAATTTGCCAACAAGTTCACTTCCAATATTTTTATTCATGGAATTATCTGCAACTGCCAAACCAGCTAAATAACCACGAAAACCACAATCATAACCAAAAATGCATCCAATAATATGCTTGTCTTCAATAAATACTAAAGCCAAATCATCATCTGCATAAAAAGCTTTGAATAGTGTTTTATTATTCCAGTTACTGTGCCAGAAATTGGGAATTGATTGCATTAATTTTTTAACAGTCGGTAAATCCTGTTCTGTCATTGTTCTAATCATTTCCCTCACCTAAACCAATTGGATATAAATGTTGATATGTTTATAATATTTACTACCTCTAAGTGTTAAATGTTTATTTCAACTCAAATGTAACAGTTACATTTGCTCTAATTGAAATTGTAACATACACAAATTATAATCAATTCGTACATAATGTCAAATGAATTAAAATATTATTGATTTATATCGTAGAGGAAAGTCCAATATCAAGAAAAAATCTTTTCCAAGACTTCTGAAAGTTCATCAATATTATATGGTTTAGAAAGACACCCTTTAAATCCATAATCCTTATAGTTTGACATTATCGGATCAGTCGAATATCCGCTGGATACCACTACTTTAGCATCGGGGTCTAATTTTAACAGCTCTTTTACTGCCTCTTCGCCCCCCATACCCCCGGGAATTGTTAAATCCATAATAACTATATCATAAGATTTTTCAGAATCTATAGCTTTCCTATATTTATTTATTGCTTCTTCCCCATCCTTTGCAAGATCAACATCAAATCCCATATTATTAAGTATTTTTCTAATCAATTCTCTTACTCCCTTCTCATCATCCATTATTAGAACTTTACCCCCTTCTTTGAAAAAAATATATTTCTTTTCCTTCTCTTTTTCTCCTTGTTTTTTCTGGGCAGGTAAATATATACAGAAAGTTGCTCCCTTCCCTAAATCCGACTGCACTTCTATATATCCACAATGATTTTTTACTATTGAATAGCTTATCGCAAGCCCTAATCCACTACCTGCTTGTTTAGTTGTAAAGAACGGATCGAATATTTTTATTAAATGCTTCCCCGGTATACCGACCCCTTGATCTTTAATACTAATCTTTATATATTTCATTGTTTTAAGAGTAATTTTTCCCCCTTCCTTAATATTTTTATTCTCAATAGAAATCATTATCGTTCCCCCCTCAGGCATTGCTTGATTTGCATTAAGAACCACGTTCTGTATAACCTGACTTATTTGCCCAACATCTACATTCACACTGTATAAATTATCAGAGATAAGAAACTCACATTTTGATTTTGAACCTCTTAAAACGAACTCTGATGAATCCTTTACAATACTTACTATTGATGTAATTTCTTTAACAGGAGCTCCTCCTCTTGCAAATGTCAATAACTGCTGTGTAAGTCTTTTTGCCCTGTTTGTAGCCTTCGCTACATCTGATATCATATCTGTAATTTCACTATTACCTTTCATTTTCATCATTATCAGAGAACAGCTTCCCATAATAATTGTAAGAAAATTGTTAAAGTCATGGGCAATACCACCTGCGAGAATACCAAGAGATTCTAATTTTTCGCTTCTTATAATTTCTTCCTGCATTTTTTTGTAATTAGTTATATCCCGCAATATGGCCATAATTGCATGCTCTCCCTTATATGGAATATATTCTAATGCAATCTCACACCACCTTTCATTTTTATCTTTTCTTACTATACGTGCATCAAAGATCGTAGCATCCCCTCTCTTTTTAATTCTTCCAACAATGATTTTCCTTATTCTTGACTTATCCTCAGGATGAATTAAATCCAAAGTATTAATATTTAACAGTTCTTTTTGCTCATATCCTGTTATTTCAGATGTTTTTTTATTTGCAAAAAGCATTGTATCATCCTTACAAATACATACTGCATCATAGTTGTTTTCTACAAGTGTTCTATATAAATCTTTGCTCTCACTAAGCTTATCTTCTATATATCTTTTTTGAATTGCCATTGAAGCCTGTTTTATAAATGCTTCGATAATACCCTTATTTTCCAAATCCTGTTTGTCTTTTTGTAAAATTATAACTACTGTTCCAAACAAGTGTTCCCATTTTGTAAGTCCTATAGTATATATCTTACCTATATTTATTAGTTTCTCAATGGAAACACAAACACTTTTTGGGACTGTTCTCAAAAGTATCTCATATAAACCTTTTTCATTACGATGTAATTTGCCATCACATAAATTATCAAGATATTCATCTTTTGCATTATAAACAAGATCTATAGGATCTTTTCCTGCAATTTTTATAATCCCTGCCAATAATTTTTCAATACCGATTATAGCACGAGTAACTAAAACATTATTATCTTTGTCGATCAAATTAATAGCAATAATAGATTTTTCGCCAATAATTGCTTGAAGCTGTTCTCCAATAAATCTACATAAATCCTTTTCTAATGGAAAGTCAATAAATTTCATAGCAGTTTCAGATAACAATTTAATATCTCTAATATGCTTATTTATTCTTTCCTCCGCCATCTTTCTTTCTGTAATATCCAGTGCAAAACCACCTAATAGTTTTGAACCATCTTTTTGTACTATTGGAAACTTGTGCGTTTGATATATGTGTTCAGTATTATTCTTATCAAAAATAGTTCTTTCACTTATAAAATAACCTTCCGAAAGAGCTTTTTTATCATCTTCTATCATTTGTTTTGCAACTTCTTTAGGTTTTATCACTTCAAGAGTTGATTTACCTATCCATCCTTCATTTGCATCAAATAGCTCTTTAGTGTACCTATTAAAGTAAAGATTACGAGAGTTTTTATCTTTTATATAAACAGATGCTGGAAGGAAATCCATAAATGTAGAAAATCTCTCCTCACTCTCTTTAAGAGTCCTTTCTATTTCCTCTTTTTCACTTTCCAATTCCATATCGTGAAGAATAAAGGCAATATCTTCTGCAAGTTTTTCGATAAGATCTTGCTCCTCTTTATCTATAACGGAATATTCGACCATACCAATTGAAATAACACCATATGTTATTCCTTCATAATCAAGACGAATATTCATTGAATTATTCTTGACATCTTTCCTGAAAAGCGGACAACCCATACATTCTTTATATGTATTTTTTACAATTGTAACTCCTGATTTGCTTAAAGTTCTTTTTACACATTTATTAAATTTATTTTCTTTGAACATTGCATTAAGAGATAAGGAGTATTTGTCAATCCCCGCTTGAGCAAACATTTTGTATTTTCCTCCTCTATCAAAGAGTACAATCCATACACTTGTATACCTTTTAGAGATGATAATGTTTTGACATATATTTTTCAGTAATCTGTTTTTATCTTTCTCATGGATTAATAACTGATTTATTGAACTGACTGTTCGAAGCAGGCGATTAACGTGTTTTATTCGTTCATCTACTCTCTTTCGCTTAGTAATATCCAATCCTAATCCGAAAAAGAAAGCAAACTTTCCTTCTTCCTTAAAAACAGGTTGTCCATGCCACTCCAATAGAATTTCACAACCATTCTTTGCTATAACATAATTCTCATTAAGAGCAGGTTTATTAAACCCTACCAATTGTTTGAATATATCAGATAACATCTTGCGATCTCTCTTAGGTACAAATGTAGTGAGATAGTCCTTTCCCCTTACTTCATCCAAAGTATATCCAATAGCATCAAGCATAGCTTTGTTCATTGTAATAGTTTTTCCATCTGCCCCAATTGCAACAAAATAAACAGGAACAGATTGGATAATAGTATTTGTAAACCTTTTTTCTATCTCCAATGCTTCATCTGCTTGTTTCTGTTTAGTAATATCTTGTAATGTTTCTACCGCTCCGATAATCTCTCCCCTATTATCTCTTATTGGTGCAGATGTAAATAAAAACCACTTCCCGCTTTCACATATATTTGGGAAAAAATCCTCCCTTATATAAGTTCCTTCTATAAGTGTCGATTTATGGCATTTATCGCCATAATACTTGTTTATATCTTCTTCCCCCATTTCATCCAATACAAGATCAGCCAGAACCGGTCTCTCCTCTTTATAAAAGGCTAACCACTGTTTCTTCGTGCCGATTACATTTTTTGCAGGAATGCCAGTCAAATTTTCACAAGCTTTGTTCCAATATATTATACTGTGAGATTTGTCAATTGCAAATGATGCTATTGGACTTCCTTCAATTATCTTCAAGAATATTTGGTTATTATTATTCATATACATTCTTCTATATATAATGTTTATGTCAAAGATACTCTATAAATAACGAAACAGATATTTAATCATTTATTTTACATAAATAATAAATCTTCCTTTGCGCTCTTATAAAAAGAGTAAATCTATTGTTACTATTTGTCAAGTAATTTTGTATATCCCCCTGCCCATTTCAGTGTTATTACTCTCTTTTCCGTGGTTTTATTCAGTGGTTTTATTCCTCGCCCTTGATGGGAGAGGACTGAGGTGAGGGTGATAAAGGGAACAACAACGCCAACGGGAACGGAATAATAAATAATTGACAGAAATCGTAAATCGAAAAACTTCCCCCTCCCTTCTATTCCCTCCCACAATGGGGCGGGAAAGTAAAAATATTATTTCCTTTCGTGCAATTCGTGGTGGATCTCTCCCTTCCTATTCGTGTAATTCGCCCTAATTCGTGAAATAAAGGTAAAAAATATCTCTCTTCCCTTAGTGGAATTCGTTGATATTCTCTTTCCCTTTTCGGCTGGTGTCTGATGTCTGGTGTCTGACATCTATTACTTATTTATTCGTGAATTGGTGGTGGTTCTCCCTCTCTTCCCTCCCGTGGTCTCTCCCCTTTATTTATTGCATTATCCTATCCATTAAATATCTTACTTTAGGTAGTCTTTCATGAATATATCTCTCAGCAGTTTTCACTTTATCTTCGGAATATTTTGCATTCTTAAACAAGTATGCTGAAATTAAAAGAATCGATGCGATTTCAACCAGGTCATATTCATAATAATCTTTTCTCTCTGCATTTTTCTCTTCTTTCAATTGCTTAATTAATTCTTCATAATCATTTACTGCTGATTTTAATTTGTTTAATTCATCTATAAGACCCATTTCAGCGTTCTCTAATTCATTCCCTATCAAGTCAAAAAATCTACCTGAAGTAATTGAACCTATTGCGGCTACAACCTGTAGTTGTGTTGTTCCCTCATAAATATTTGTAATCCTTATATCCCTGCTAAGCCTTTGCACCTTAAAATCCCTCATATAACCCGTACCGCCATGAATCTGTACAGCATCATAGCATATTTTATTTCCCATTTCAGTAAGATAGAATTTGGAAATAGGTGTTAAGAAACCTGCTATCCTATTATATTTTTTAGCTAATTTCCTTATATCCCCATCACCCGTCTTTTCATATTCACTATTATACACCTTTTTGTAATCAATACTCAGGGATGTGTTATAGAGTAGTGCTCTCATTGCATCAATCTCCATCTTCATATCATCAAGCATTCGTCTCACCATTGTAAAATTAATAATAGCTTTTCCAAATTGCTCCCTTTCATTGGCATATGCATAAGCTGCCCTATATGCTTCTTCACTTATACCAAGAGCTTGCGCCGCCACGCCAAGCCTTGCACCATTCATCAGTGACATTACATATTTTATTAGTCCAAGACCTTTTTTACCAACGAGTTTTGCTTTTGTGCCATGGTATTCAAGTTCACATGTAGGAGAACCATGAATGCCAAGCTTATCCTCTATCCTTCTTATTTTAATGGTATCATCCTTTTCAATGATAAACATCGAAAGCCCTCTCGCATCAGTAGTATCCTCTTCACTTCTTGCAAGAATCAATGAAACTTCTGCATTTCCATTTGTTATAAATCTTTTAACACCATAAATCCTATAACATTGCTCTTCTTCATCCCAAACAGCTTTTGTTCTTACAGATTGTAAATCACTCCCCGCATCAGGCTCAGTTAAAATCATTGCCCCGGTTACCTCCCCCTTTGCAAACATTGTACAATACTTCTTCTTCTGTTCCTCACTTCCAAATTCATTGATTGTTTCACCAATGTCCTGTAAACCAAAAAGATTCATAAAACTCCCATCAGCTCTTGAAACGATTTCAACCATCATAGCATATATCGTTGTTGGGAAATTAAGTCCTTCATATCTTCTTGGAAGTATAATACCATTAAGTCCCGATTTCATAATCATTTCAAGATTTATCTGCGTACCTTTAGCATATGTAACAGTACCCCTATCAAACTGTACTCCTTCTTCATCAACGGAATCGGCATTTTCAGCGATTATATCACCTGCTATTTTTCCTATTACATCCAGTGCCAAATCATAATTTAGCATTGATTCTTCATAACTATCCGGAGCAAAATCATACTCATTTGCCTCTTTATAATTATTTTCATATAGACTTACCAACTCACTAAGATCATAATTCTTGAGATAAAACTCTATATCTTTATTGTCCTTATAATAATTAGCCATATTATCTCCTATTTCCCCATTTCTTTGTATGTTTTAATCATAAGCGGTAGTATAGTATTTATATCCCCAACTATTTTAATATGAGCAATGCCAAATATCGGGGCATCAGGGTCTGAATTAATGGCGATTACAGTTCCTGAATTTTCCATACCTACCCTATGTTGAACTGCTCCACTTATTCCAAATGCAAAGTAAACCCTGGGTTTCACAACTGTACCTGTTTGTCCCACCTGATGATCTTTTGATATAAATCCAAAGTCAACAGCAGCTCTTGAAGCACCTACTTCAGCCTTTATCAGTTTTGCCAACTCAAACATTTTATCAAAATTTTCTTTATAACCCATTCCGGCTCCACCCGAAACAATTATATTGGCACCTTTAAGATCTAGTGTTTTCTCCTTTATGATTCTCTCAAATATCTTGAC
>CBDVEF010000016.1:0-11906 GCA_965372935.1 uncultured bacterium
GGGAGAGATGACACAGGCAGGAAAGGGAAGAAGAAAAAATTAGTGTAGATAATTATCTGCCCCTATAATTTGCGATTTACTGTTAATTATTCATTGTTTCGTTCCCGTTGGCGTTGGCTTTCCCTCAATAGCGATGCTATTGGCTCTTGCTACTTATAACTTGTAACTGACATATGTCCATATCTATATACATTACTCTTTATAAATTCTATTGACATTTTCAATAAAAAATCATATTATAGTCCAAAAATAAGGAGGTAATATGTCAAAGAAAACTCCATTTTATGATAAACATGTTGCTCTTGGAGGTCATCTGGTGGATTTCGCTGGTTTTATTATGCCTACTCAATATAAGGGTATTATTGAAGAGGTAAAAAGGGTAAGAACCACAGTCGGAGTTTTTGATGTTTCACATATGGGAGAAATTGAGATCAAGGGACCTGATGCTTTGAAATTTATTAGCAAAATAACAGTTAATGATCCATCAGCTTTATCGCTAAATCAAGTTCAATATTCTGCAATGTGTTATAACGATGGTGGGATTGTTGATGACCTTCTTGTATACCGACTAAAAAAGAGATATCTCCTTGTTGTTAATGCATCAAATATCGATAAGGATTTCAAATGGATTAAATACAATGTCAATGAAAATGTTACTGTTAAGAATATAAGCGATGACATTGCCCAACTGGCTATTCAAGGTCCCGATGCAGAAAAAGTAATGCAAAAATTGACAGATATTGATCTATCTAAAATCGATTTTTATTGGGCAATAGAGGGTAAGATTGCTGACATAGAAACCGTACTATCAAGAACCGGATATACCGGTGAAGATGGATTTGAAGTATATTTTGATAAAAAGTATGCTGATAAGATGTGGGATACAATTTTCAATGCAGGTGAAGAATTCAATATTGAAGTATGTGGATTAGGAGCCAGGGATATATTAAGATTAGAAATGTATTACAGATTATATGGTAATGATATTGATAGTGCAACGACACCGATTGAAGGAGACCTTTCCTGGATAACTCGTTTGAATAAAACATCATTCAACGGGAGAGAAGTACTCCTGAAACAAAAAGTTGAAGGTCTTACAAAAAAACTTGTGCCCTTTGAAATGATTGATAAAGGTATTCCAAGACATGGTTATGAAATAAAGGATAAAGATAGGAATATTATTGGGTATGTAACAAGTGGGAATCTTTCACCTATGCTTCAAAAATATATAGGTTGTGGGTATGTAAAACTTGAATATTCCAGTATAGATTCAGAATTTACAATAGATATCAGAGGCAGATTACTTAAGGCTAAGGTTGTTAAAACACCTTTTTATAAGGATGGCACTCATAAATAGGAGGAAATATGAATTTCCCAAAAAATATTAAATATACAAAATCACATGAATGGATAAAAATGGAAGGGGATATAGTAATTGAAGGTATTACAGATTTTGCCCAGGAAGAATTATCTGATATAGTTTTCATTGAACTTCCTAATGTAGGCACGCTTGTAGAAACAGGCAAAGCATTCGGAACAATTGAGGCTGTAAAAGCTGTTTCTGATATGTTAGCTGCAGTAAGTGGGGAAATCATTGAAACGAATACTGCTCTTACGGAAAACCCTGAGAAAATCAATCAAGATCCCTATGGTGAAGGGTGGATAATAAAAATTAAGATGAGCAATCCAGAGAATGTCAACAATTTACTTTCTGCAGAGGAATATGAGAAATTCATAGCAGAGGGTCATTAATATGCCTTTTATCCAGAATTCCGACAATGATTTAAAAGCAATGCTTAAAAGGATCGGTGTAGAAAATTTTGAGGAGCTATTAGATAGTATTCCGGAAGATCTTAGGAAAAACAATGATTTCAGATTTACCAAAGCTCTTTCTGAACCTGAAGTAAAAAAACATCTATATTCAATATCCAAAAACAACAAAAATTGTATTGATAATATCTCTTTTCTCGGTGGTGGTATTTATGATCACTATGTTCCGGCTGTCATTGATCATATTGCTTCAAGAGCTGAGTTTTATACCGCTTATACCCCTTATCAAGCAGAGGTAAGTCAAGGGACTTTAGCTGTAATGTATGAATTCCAAACCCTTATTAACAGATTGACAGGCATGGAAGTTACTAATGATTCAATGTATGACTGTGGCACAGCTCTTGCCGAAGCCGCTCATATGTCGCGTGTTATCACCAATAAACATAGTATTATCGTTAGTGAAACTGTAAATCCACAATATATTGAGGTAATAAAAACATATAATTATGGGTTAAATATTCCTATAATAATGATCCCATCAAGAAATGGAGTAACAGACATAGAAGAAATTGAAAAATTAATTGCTAATGATACATCCGCAATTATTATTCAAAGTCCTAATTTTTTCGGAATGATTGAAGATATGGATAGAATATCAGAAATTGTTCATAAAAATAATCTTTTATTTATATCAGCATATGATCCGATATCACTTGGAATATTGAAAGCACCGGGTGAGTATAGTGCTGACATTGCTATTGCGGAAGGACAATCATTGGGGAATTATCAGGCATTTGGAGGTCCTCTCCTCGGCTTATTCTCTACCAGAAAAAAATTCTTACGGCAAATGCCCGGCAGATTAGTCGGACTTACCGAAGATATAGATGGCAAAACAGGATTTGTTATGACTCTGCAAACAAGAGAACAGCACATTAAAAGAGATAGAGCAACATCAAACATATGTACAAATGAAGCTCTTTGTATGACAAGAGCTGCAATTTATCTTACACTTGTGGGTAAAAATGGATTAGAAGAAATATCTGAAACCTGTTTGAGAAATAGTCATTATCTCTTTGATGAATTAGTAAAAATTGATGGAATTTACCCTTTATTCAATGGATTATTCTTTAAGGAATTTGCAGTTAAATTACCAGTCCCTTCTAATCATCTAATTACTGCTTTAGAAAAGAAAGGAATTTATGCAGGAATTGATCTATGTAAATTTAATAAGGGCTGGAATAATAGTATTCTCATTTCCGTTACGGAAACAAAATCTAAAAAAGAATTAGATATATTTATAGATGAAGTAAAAATATTCTTGAATTAATTTAAATACTATTGATAAGAAAGGTTAAAAAAACGATCTAATCTCTCTATTATATTACAAAAAAAGTATTAACTATTTTTCTTTTATCTATTCATTTTTTCAAGCTCTGATATTTAGAATCATTTCTTTTGCAAGAAGGATAGATTGAATCATACTTTCTGGGTCTGCTACACCTTTTCCAGCTATATCAAATGCTGTTCCATGATCGGGTGAAGTTCTTATAATAGGTAATCCCAATGTAACATTAACACCCTTGTTAAAAGAAAGTAGTTTAAATGGAATCATTGCCTGATCATGATACATTGCTAAAATTGCATCAAATTGATTTCTTCTCAAATATATGGAATCAGGGGAGAAAGGTCCATCAACATTAATATCATAATCCTTTGCCAGTACTATCCCTGGAATTATTTTATTTTTTTCTTCATTGCCAAATAATCCATTGTCACCAGCATGTGGATTTAATGAAATGATAGCAATTTTTGGGTTTTTAATATTAAATAATCTTATCAGGGCTTCGTTCGTTAATTTTAATTTTTCAAAAATTAACTTAGGAGATAGGGAAGCGCTAACATCATTAATAGCTACATGATTTGTAACAAGTGCAACCCTGAAATTATTATGAACCATCATCATTACAACCTTTTTGCCGGATAATTCACTATAAAGTTCTGTATGTCCCGTATAATGATGGCCTGATAAATTCATTGAATATTTATTGATAGGTGCTGTAACTACCGCATCAGCCATATGATATTCCATAACAACAGAGTATGAGATTAAGATCGCTTTGTAAGCGATCTTACCTGCAATATCAGACACCTTACCAGGGATAATCATTTGATGTGCAGGTACATCAAGAAGATGCATCTTTCCTGTTTCCTCAACCATCATACCCCTTTTCATTATTATATATTCAGGCAATTCGATATTTAGACTATTCGATAAATTCACAAAATACCTTTCCGGACCAATTAAAATAGGTGTAATTTGCCCATAAATTCTCTTATCTGATAATGCCTTTATTAACACTTCCGGTCCAACGCCGGCAAGATCTCCACATGTTATTGCAATACGAGGTTTATATGTGCTCATAATTTTCTTCAATTTGATAGTAATCTTTTGCTTTGGATTTTTTTATATTCTTACTCTCTGGGATTTTAAGCAATTTATATACTATTGTTCTATCAGTAAATTCAATTTTAATAATATCATTAACATAGACAGTTGAAGATGGTTTTAATCTTTTTCCATCTCTTGTAATTTTATCTTTGTCGCAAGCTAATTTTGCCTGTTCTCTTGATTTAAGAATACCTAATCGTTTAAGCAATACATCAATCCTGTTAAAATTATTCATTTATAGCAATATAAACATCCTTTTTAAGTCTAACAACCAATTCCTCAATAAGATTTTGCTGTTTTTTCTGTAAAAGCATATTTCTTATATTATTCTTTATCTCATCCGTTGTTATACCTTTTCCCTTTATATATTCATCAATATGGATAATTTCAAATCCTAAAGGCGTTTCAATTACATTAGTATGCATATGTCTTTCTAAACCTTTTAAGTGTTTCAATAACTCTGGATTCATCTTCATTTCTTCGAACTCTCCAAGATATCCATCAACCTCTTTAGTTTGTAAATCATCTGAATATTTAATAACAAGTTTATCAAATGCTACACCTTTATCCAGCAAACTGTCAACCTTATAAGCAATTTGTCTCATTTCAAGGCTGTCTTTCAATGATACTTTAGGGATAATAAGTATCTGCTTTAATAGGTACTTCTCTTCTGATCTCCCCTCGCAAAGTATGAGATGATACCCCAATCTTGACTGAGCTATTTTAACCTGCCCCTCTCCTATATCAGATATCTGCTTATATATTTCAGGTAATATATCCTCTTTACCAACATTTCCCCATAATCCACCGCTATTGATAGTTAGTGAATCCTCAGAATATTTTTTTACAAGAGTAGAAAAAGATACATTATCTTTATACTCGAATAGTATATTATTTATCTTTTTCTCTATCTGAGATAATGAATGTTTTCCGGGTTTATACACGATATATATATGTGAAAGTTTATAAGTACCTGGAAAATTAGTCGGTATAGAATCTTTGTTTATATCATAGAATGAGTCTATCTCTTCTTGAGGAATTTCCGGTATAAAACTTATAGTTTTTTGTAAATATTTCTTTACTAATATCTGTTCTTTTATCTTTTTCTTATATTTTCTCTTGAGTTCACCAATCGTAAGTCCTTCTTCCTTAAGAGATTTTTTGAATGCAGATTCATCGGGAAAATTATTTCTAATATTATCAATAGCATCTCTTAATGCTGATTCAACCTCACTTTTATCAACGATAATTGTCGTATCTTTCTTTGCTATGACATTTATTACCTTGTCTGAAATCATTTGATTAAGAATTACTTTTGATATACTGTCCTTCATAGCCTGGGTAGTATCTGTGATGCCGACTTGAACGAAGTATGTGAAGAGCTGCATCTGCAACTCTCCACTTGTTATTACATTGTCTTCCACAACTGCTTCAATATTATCCGTAATGGTTTCCGCAAATAAAACATTTATCAATAAAACAATCAAGACAGCTATTAGCACTTTACGCATAAAATATACCGAATTTAAGGATTAACATTTAGTGTAATCTTTGAATTTTTCTTAAGTGAATCAAGAAGTGTGTTGTATGTATTCATCTGCTTATTGAGTGATAATTTCATATTAATTATATTTTTTGCTTTATCCAGAGTAATAGGATTTCGTAATTTATTTCTGGAAACGAGCTTTATTATAAAAAAACCATATTTGGTAGATATAATTGAGCTGATATTACCTATGCTTTTAAGGGCAAATGCAGTATCCTCAACCTCAGGTAATTGAGATAAATCGCCACCTCTTTGGAAAGGACCCACTGTAATGCCCTCCTGTGGATTATAATTAATCGAATATTTTCTTGCTACTGATAAAAAGGATATTCCTTTATTGATTTTATCCAACGCCTCTTGAGCTTTGTCCAATGAAAGTGTCATAATTCTTGATATTTTAATCGAGACACCATATTCGTCTTTGTGCATATTGTAAAATTCCAGGATATCATTGTCTGTAACCTGTGCCTTTTCCTTTAATACTTTATTGAGATATTCTGTAGCAATAATCTGCTTTTTCAGGATTTCCACTTTTCTTTTTACATTTTTATCATCATCTACTTTGTTCTTTTTGGCTTCCTGATATAAAATTTCATTGCTAATCCATTGACTTACTATTTGATTTTTAATTTCCGGGGTAACCTGCCCCTGAGATTGTTCCTGATACTGAGATATGAATTCATTATATTCTTCCATTGTAAAGGGTTCGCCATTTACAATACATAATGCATTGTCTTCACTCTTTTTATCTTTTCCACCTTTACAACCAGCAATCACCAGTGTAATAATAAGAATCGCTGTAAATAATATTTTGCTCTTCATTATTTCTCCTGTTTTTCTGTTTTAGTAGTATCACTACCTTCTTGGAAAAATTGATCATCTTTCCAAACTTCATATTTCGATCTTGTTGATTCTGTAATTTCATCAATTATTTCCTTGACTTTCTCATTTCTGATTTTAAAAGTAATTGTTTTCTTAACATCATCTAATGCTTTTTGCCTTCCAGGATATTTTTCATTTATCTTATAAATAACCCATTTATTTTTGCCCTCTATAGGACCTAATATTTTCCCTATCTTTCCCTTCATTGGTAAATCATTAAGATTCAAATCGGGCCTTATATTACTTCTATAGTCCTTTAATTCACCGCTTCTATATCTTGTATTATCCTTTGAATGTTTTTTTGCCAAATTGGCAAAATTTTTAGATGTAAGTTTTTTCATCAAATCCTTTGCCTCTTTTTCACTATCCACAGTAATAATACTTATATCAGCTTTTTCTTCCTCGTAAAATTCCGAATTATGTGTAGTATAATATTTATAAATATCTTCATCATTTGGCTCATATTTTATATCTGATTTAAGTTCATTTGAAAGCAGTCCATATTTAATATATGCTATCTCCTCCTTAACAATCTGTTTTTTGTCCAGTCCGTAACTCTCTGCTTCCCTATTTAATTGATTGCTAATTAAGATCTTTTTTAAAAGACCCTTTAGAGAAGCTGGATTATTAATAGGAATCTTAACTCCTCTTTCTTCCTCTAATTTTAATATATCTTTAATTTTCCATTCACCAAAAGCAGATGTGGCAATAACCAATTCCTTATCCTCCCCAGTTAGCTTTTCTGTATCTACAACAGTTCCCGGCAATGTGCCAAATATTTCAGCGATATGCATTATATTTGAATCATTGTATACAAGTTTTTGTTTCTTTTCAAGTTTCTGTAAAAATTCCCTTGCTTTTATATTTCTTTTATCCATAAGAAGCTTATTCCCCATACTCTCTTTCATTTTATCGAATTCTTGAATCTTATTTTCTTCCTTTTCTGTAACCAGTATAATATACCACTGTTTTCCATACTCAAAGACTTTGGAATATTTACCAATCTTAGCAGACAATAATATCTTCTGAAATGGTTCTTGATATCTTTCCGCAAGCACCTTACCAATAGATCCGCCTTTATCCTTTCTTGTCATTTCTACTGAATACTTTTTGCAAACATCGGCGAAATCGGTTCCGCTCTTTAACGCTGTATAGGCTGAATCAATAGTAGATTTATTACGAGCAACAATTTGATTTACTCCATATTTATATCTTTTTTTATCATATTCATTACGTACTTCTTTATCGGAGACCTTAGTTCCCTTAATAATCAATTTTTCATATAGAGCATTACTTAATATGTCCATCTCTATATTCTTAATCTGTTTTGCAATCGAGTCATTATATCCTTTTTCCTCAGCAGCCTTAGCGAGAAGAATTGTATTAATAATATCTTCTGCTACATCCTCTTTAGTTTTATGAGCATTAAATCGTCTACCCTTTATTTTATCAAATAATTGGTTAGAAACATTAATGTCACCAACTTTGATTACCGTTTTAAATTCTTCCTTTTTTACACATGAAGTAAATGCTAATGAAAATATAACGGCAATAACCACTAACCATAAAATTGATCTCTTGTACATTCTTGTACCTCCTTTTAATTCATTACTTAACATCACATAACTCAATTTTTTGCAATAACATTTTACTCTTTTTGAGTATATCATATTTATCGGAAACAACACCTAATGTCAAGGGAAATGTATTAACAATCTCAGCCCAATTAAACAGATCACTATTTTTAAGAGATTTCAGTTTAAAATCACTACAAAATACAAATATTATTTTTCCATTACTGTAATTGATATTTTTTATACTCTTCCTTCCAGCTATGAATTTAATTTTTATTATATCAACAATATTCCTGGCAGCGAGTGGCATCTGTCCATATCTATCAGCAAGCTCATCTCCTATTTCATCTATTTCTTTCGCTGTATTGATATTACTTAATCGCCGGTAAATTGCTGTTCTATATTTTTGATCATCGATATAAGTACTTGGGAAATAAGCCTCTATAGGAATATTAATCTCAGTATCTATAACATCCTTTATAAATTCCCCTCGTATTTCAGATATAGCCTCTTCAAGTAATTTTATATACATTTCATATCCTATAGCGGCTATATGACCGTGTTGTTTTTCTCCGAGCAATGTTCCTGCACCCCTGATCTCTAAATCTCGAAGTGCTAATTTATAACCGGAACCCAGTCTCCAATAAGATGCAATTGTATTAATCCTCTTTAATGCATTATCATTTAATCGCTTAATATGAGGGATTACAAGATAGCAATAGGCTTGTGTCTCGGATCTCCCCACCCTTCCTCTCAACTGATGTAATTGTGCTATACCGAACATCTGAGCATTGTTAATAATAATAGTATTAACATTTGGCATATCAATTCCGGATTCAATAATAGCCGTTGTAACAAGTAGATCAGTTTTTTTATGAATAAAATCATATATAACATTTTCGAGATCTATAGGTTTCATCTTCCCATGAGAAGTGGCAATTCTTATATCAGGTAACAATTCACCTAATTTATGAGCAATTGAAAATATTGTCTCGACCCTGTTGTGAAGAAAAAACACCTGTCCTCCCCTCTCGATTTCTCGTAGTATTAAATCCTTGAGAAGGTTATCATTCCACTTAATAATCTTTGTAATAATTGCCATTCTTCCCAGTGGAGCTGTACGAATTTTCACCATATTTCTAAAACCGGAAATTGCCATCTGAAGTGTTCTTGGTATTGGTGTAGCTGTCATTTCGATTACATCGACATCACTTTTCATAGATTTAATCTTCTCTTTATTATTAACCCCAAATTTATGCTCCTCATCTATTCTAAGTAGTCCTAAATTTTTAAATTTTATTTCTTCGCTTAGAAGTTTATGCGTTCCAATAATTATATCTATCCTTCCATCCTTTATTCTTTCGATAATCTCTTTCTGTTTCTTCCTTTGAACAAGCCTTGAAATCAGATCTACATTAACGGGAAAATCATTCATCCGTACTGAAAATTGATTGAAGTGTTGTTCGGCAAGAATTGTAGTTGGAACAAGAACAGCAACCTGTCTCCCACTCATTACAGCTTTGAGCGAAGATCTAATTGCTACCTCAGTTTTTCCATATCCAATTTCTCCAACAACAATGATATCCATAACATTTTTATCATACATTTTTTCTTTTATATATGTGATTGCATTTAATTGATCGTCAGTCTCCTCATATTCGAATGAACTTGCAAGTATTCTTTCCTCATCAGTATCTTGAATATAAGGCAATCTGTTTTTAACCTCCCTCTCAGCATACAGTTTAATTATCCTTTCCGATAATTCCTTAAGTGCTTTCTTTACTTTCCTTTTTCGATCCTCCCATATTTCCTTGCCTATTATAGAAAGAGACGGAGGTAGATCTTTGTCAGAAACATATTGAGAAATAAGGTTCAACCGTTCCACAGGAACATATACCTTATCATCACCTTGATAGTATATTATAAAACATTCCGTATCTTTTTCATTTATATCTATTTTTCCAAGACCTCCATATTTCCCAATGCCATAATCCCTATGAACAACATATTCCCCGACATCCATTGAGTAAATGTCATCAATGGGAATTGCATCCTCCTCATATTTTACCTCCCTTCTTCTATATCGCCTTGCAAAAATTTCCCTGTCTGAAAATATAGCTATTTTACCCTTAGGGTATATGAATCCTTCATTTAACTTTCCTAAAACAATGTTTATATATGAGAAATCTATCAAAAGTTCTTCCAATCGTTTCTTCTCCATATCAGTTTCGGCAAATAATATTACATTATGATCCCTATATGTCTCGATTTTTTCTTTAAACATCCTCCAGTTCCCATAAAATGGAGATGTTGATACAGTTTCCAAACTATCTCCCTCTATACCTATATCTAATATGTTAAATCTTTTTCTATACTCTTCATTGATATATTCATCTCTCTGAACTATATGAGTCCCATCTTTGAATATATTTATCAATTTGTCACTACCTTTATTCTCCTCTTTGATTATCGGGTATATGGTATATGTTTTAATATCCCTGATACCTCTTTGTGTAATAATATCAAACTCTTTTATGCTTTCGATTTTATCATCAAATATATCCAACCTTACCGGTTTAACATCGGATATGGAATATATATCAATAATATCCCCCCTGAAAGAAATCTCTCCTACGGCTCTAACTATTGATACATGTTCATAACCTGCATCAATAACCTTTTCCCGGAAATTTTCATAGTCAATTTTATCATTAATATTTAAATGAATAATATTATCTATAATTTTACTTTTTGTTTTTATTTTCACATCAAGCAGATTGCTGTCGATAATAATTATTGCATTCCGTATAAAATTCTCGTTATATAAGGCATTTACCCGTTCCCACATTTGTTCAGGAGAAAGTTCTTCCCCCTCATAGTAAAGGCTAAAAACATTTTTATCGGGAAAATATGTCCGAATACCCATCTTAACATTATCACAATTAAGCATACCTTTTTCAATAACGATAAAGGAACCCTGAATTCCATCTCTTAGCAAACCTATAAGGAGATGGTAAAAACTTCCTTCTACACCACTAATTTTAACATCACTATTTTGGAATTTAGAGATAATTTTCCTTATATCAGATTGGGTTTTAAAATAGTTGATTATATTCTTTTGATTCATAATATTGATTTTAAGTATTGACCTGTAAATGATTTCTTTGTCCTTGCAATCTCCTCTGGTGTTCCTTCTGCCACTATATATCCCCCCTCTTTACCTCCGTATGGACCAAGGTCAATAACATAATCGGCGGATTTAATCACATCAAGATTATGTTCTATAACAACAATTGTATTTCCTCTATCTACAAGGCGATTAAGAACAGAAAGAAGCATATTTATATCCTCAAAATGAAGTCCTGTTGTCGGTTCATCAAGAAGATAGAGTGTATTGCCTGTCGCAACCTTAGACAGCTCTTTGGCAAGTTTAATTCTCTGTGCTTCTCCACCTGAAAGTGTTGTAGCCGGTTGTCCTAATTTAATATATCCTAATCCAACATCAACGAGTAATTGTAATTTTTTATTTATCAGCGGTATATCCTCAAAGAACTTCTGAGCTTCTTTTGCAGTCATATCAAGAACATCATATATATTTTTTTCTTTATATTTTACTTCAAGTGTATCTTTTTTATACCTTTTCCCCTTACATACCTCGCAGGGGACGGTGACATCGGGCAAAAAT
>CBDVEF010000017.1:0-11858 GCA_965372935.1 uncultured bacterium
ATTAAAAAACTACTCTAACAATATTACACATCGTCTCCAAAGCTTTACTGATGATGAATTTAACTACTTCTGTAATGCTATAGAAGACACAAAAACAATAGTAAAAGAGAAGAAAAGAAATAATTTGGAAGATGTTATGATTGTTGGCAGGAAACTAAGCAATTTGGGGGCATCTCTTGATGTGGCAGAAATGTTATATTATGATTATTTATATTATCTAAAAAAAGAAGATTACATAAACGCATATAGGAGAGTTAGTGGAGTTGTTTCAAACGGACTTTTAGGTGCAGATAGTCCTTTTTTCTTTAATTTTCTAAATGAAATTATTGAAAATATTGGCAACAATGCTAAATATATGCCATTTCTTGCATTTTTGTACAATATTAAAGGTATTTATGTGGGTTCAATACACGGAGATTATGAGAATAGTAAAAATTATTATAAAAAGGCAATGGCAATTTGTGATAAGTATAATCCGGAAGAATTTAAAAATATTACAGAAAGAGAAATATCATTTTTATACTTAATTAGGAATAACTATGCAGATGCCAATTTGCAGATATTGTATAACTTGGGATACAATAAGAAACTTATTGATGAATCATTTGAATATCTTAAATGTTCAGAAAAGATTAGTGATCGTTATAGAATAAGCAACAGGATTACATTAGCTGAATTTCTCATTTTCTGCGGGAAAGAGAAAGAAGGAAAAGAAATTTTAAATAAATTAGACATTAAGGAAAATCCTGTTTACAAAGGATGGATGAGGGAAACGTATAAAAAAATCAAAGCAAATACACTATATATTAAACAACACTATACCAATGCGCTGGAATTGTCGTTGGAATATTTTTCGGAAACGATTCAGTCAGAACAGGTAATACAGGAACAAATATCACTAAACTATTATTGTAATATGTTATTAAAAATTCTTAGTATAAAGAAAAACGGATTTAATTATAAAAATAAAAAGTTTTTTATTAATCAACTATTAAAAATTTTACACAAGAAAGATTGGTATTATGGAAGAGACCACTCTAGAGAAGTAAGAGATCTCTCTGTTAAAATTGGTGAAAAATTTAATTTAGATATTAATAAAATGGAAATATTAACATTAGGGGCTTTATTTCATGATATTGGAAAACTGAATATTCCCTGGTTTACATTGAATAAAACATCGGCTATAACAGAAATTGATAGAGATTTATTGAAAAGCCACTGTGATAAAGGTGGCGTTTTCCTTGATAGACTTGAGCTTAATAGCATCTCGTATATTGCAAAAAGCCATCATGAACGGCTTGATGGGTCGGGATATCCTAAAGGAATAAAAAAAATGGATCTGGTAACTCAAATTGTTGCAGTTTCGGATATATATACAGCAGCGACTACACCAAACAGGAAATATAGAAAAGCAAAGAGTGCTGATACAATGATTAAAGAGCTGATAATATATAAGGATAATGTATTTCAAGGAAATATTATCGATACATTTGTTGCCTATTTAAAGAAGGGAGCATAACCAAGGAAGGAAACCACTGAATAAGGGAGAAGAAACACAGAAAGGGAATAATCAAAATGCATAAATGAAAGCACTGTCCCTATATTCTTTAATGACTGTAGAGACGCAATATCTTGCGTCTCCTTAATGTCTGGTTTTTATAGAAGATTAAACGCAAAATATTGCGTCTCTATACAGAATCTCAATATAAAGATTGCTTCGTCCTTTCTCTCCTCGCAATGACAGTGATGAGCTTAGTGATAGGTTATGAGATGCTGAAACGAGTTCAGCATGACAAGAAAGGGGAGATTAACCACCCTCACATAAAATCCTTTCCCATCAAGGACGAGGAAAAGAGGGGAATATAACCACGAAGGACAAACAATGGACATTATACCATCCTTTTGTCAGGTTATTAAAGGATCTATTCGCTCAGCTTGACAGCTGTGCCATAAGCGAAAAGTTCGGCTGCAGACCCCACAACACTCGTAGTCATATAGCGAACATTGATGATTGCATCTGCTCCCATTTTAGCTGCCTGAGTTGTCATTCTCTCGGTAGCAGTTATCCGGGCGATTCCCATCATCTCCGTGTATTCAGTCAATTCACCACCAATAATCAGCCTGATCACAGCAGATAGGTCTTTCCCAAGCCATATAGCAAAGACTGTGTGTCCCTGAACTAAACCGAGAATCTCAGTGATTTCTCGACCAGGCAGTATATCGGAATTCAATAGCAAAACCTTGTTATCAGACTCAGTATCCGGAGGTTCTTCAGTTAATGCCTTGTGCTGTCTCCTTTGTTCGAGAGCTAATGTTACCATCACCACAAGGATGCCCCCCAAAAGGCAGAATACCGCTATCCTCAGCCACCAGGGTATAACAGGAACCTTGGAAACCATTACGCTCCATGGTATCCCGGCAAATACTGCAGTAAAAAGCCCGAGCACGAACGCCATTGAGCCAATTTGTCGAATTACTTTCATATTTTCTCCTTTTTGATTATCACAAATCGTTTTATCTAACTGATATATGATTCTTCTGTCCGAATCCTATAATGTTTTGTTCTCAACATTATTCTAACCTACTCCATGGGTTTTGGTTTTTTGCATGGTTAGTGTTTTATAAATTATATTCATTTCTTTTTTGTCCTAATAATTTAATATAGAAAAATTTATTGTCATTGTCAAGGAGAATATAGGAAATAATCGCATATTTTCTCAATTAGAAATTTATTTATATACACCCTCACCTATGATCTTCTCCCATAAAGGGCGAGGAAGAAAACCACTGAAGGAGGAAAAAACAACAATTTACCATTTTAGATTAACGATTTTCGATTTACAATTCACAAAACCAACCACGTCATTGCGAACGAAGTGAAGCAATCTCACAAGAGTAAATGCAGATTGCTTCGTCGTTTTACTCCTCGCAATTACAATGATGAACTTAGTGAAATATTTTTTACCTTTATTTCACTAAGTTTCGGTTTACGATTAACGATTTACTATCCTAATGTGGGAGGGAACATAGGGGATGCAGGGATAATTAAAACGGAGAGAATGGATTAAATCCTTTCCTCTTAATATGTCTATGCCTACCTACTTTATTACTTATATATATTATTGACAAAAATTTAACATTACATTATAATACTTCGGAATCAAGCGGGAGTGGCTCAGTGGTAGAGCGTCACCTTGCCAAGGTGAACGTCGCGGGTTCAACTCCCGTCTCCCGCTCTTTTTTATTGCCGGCGGCATAGCCAAACGGTAAGGCGGCGGTCTGCAAAACCGCTATTTATCGGTTCGACTCCGTTTGCCGCCTTATATTTACAATGCCGGGATGGCGGAATTTGGTAGACGCAGCGGACTTAAAATCCGCTGGAGGTTAACTCCGTGCCGGTTCAAGTCCGGCTCTCGGCATTACATTATTCATAGAATAAAGTGTTGTAATTTTTAATAATTTATTGTAGAATGTTATTATGAAAACATTAAATGATATTTTAGAGCATACAAGGGAAAATTATCCTAATAACATTTCACATAAATATAGAAAAAATGGGGAATTTGTAACATTAAGGTATATTGATTTTTATAATAAGGTCAGGGTTCTTGTCAATGGTTTTTATAAAATGGGAATTAGGAAAAATGATCATGTATTAATCTATGCAGATAATAGGATAGAATGGATCATTATTGATTTTGCTCTTCAATCGATAGGTGCTGTAGATGTACCAAGGGGGAAAGATTCCACGAAGAAGGAATTATTATATATTGCAGAGCATTCGGATGCTAAATTTGCAATTATTGAAACACCGGAACTTCTTAAAAAGCTCAGCAGTAAATTTTTAAATATAGTAAAGAGAAAAAATATATTTATTATTGAAAAAGATAATGATTATAATTCATTTGAAGATATTTTAGATATTGGGAAGAGAGAAATCGGTAAGGGAAAAGATGTTTACAATAAACTAAGGAAGGATATTGGAGAGGGTGATATTGCTACAATAATATACACTTCCGGGACGACAGGAAAACCTAAGGGTGTAATGTTAAGTCATAGTAATTTGGTTTCAAATGTCAGGGTTATGACACCACAATTAAGAATAAGAAGAGGATCAAAAGAAAAAACATTGTCTATTCTCCCAATATGGCATGTTTATGAAAGGACATTTGAATATTGTACATTCTCAAAAGGGGCACAGCAGGTATACACAAACATCGTATATTTTGCTCAGGATCTTGAAAATGAAAAACCAACACTTATATCATGTGTTCCAAGAATATGGTTAATGGTTTATCACAATATAATAGAGGAGATAAAAAAAACCAAACCGTTAAAAAAAACTATATTTTATGTATTATTAAAAATAGCACTTACATTTGATAACAATATGAGAATAATTTTAGGAAGAGATACTATTATTTATAAAGAATCACTACTTAGAAGATTGATAAAACTTCAAAAAGCTTTTTGTTCTGTTATTGCTCTGTTCCCGTTAAAATTGGTTGCCTATGAAATGTTTGATCCTATAAGAAAGAAAGTTGCGCCGAAACTTCGTGCTGCAGTAAGTGGTGGAGGTGCTTTACCACCCTATGTTGATAATTTTTTCAATACAATTGGCATAAATATTATCGAGGCTTATGGTTTAACGGAAACCTCTCCCGGCATCTCAGGCAGGTTTATAGATTATAATGTATTACACACTGTGGGAAAGCCATTTGATGAAACAAAGGTTATAATCGTTGATAACGAAAACAATATTCTTCCCTCTGCATGTAAAGGTATTCTTAAAGTAAAAGGACCTCAGGTAATGCTCGGATATTATAAAAATAAAAAGGCAACGGATACCATAATTAATAAAAATGGTTGGTTAAATACTGGGGATTTAGCCCTTATGACACAGAGAGGGGAGATTGTAATACTTGGCAGAGCAAAGGATACTATTGTTTTATTAAGTGGGGAAAATGTGGAACCAACTCCAATTGAAAAGAAGCTTCTTGAATCCGAAATCATTTCTCAGGTTATTATACTCGGTCAGGATGAAAAAGATCTGGGGGCATTGATTACACTGAATGAAAACTATCTTAGAAAAGAATTAGAAGATACAATTAGTGATATAGAAAATAGTGCAATAGTTAAAAAAGTCAGAAGTGAAATTAACAGGCTTATTAATGAGGATACTGGATTTAAAGCATTCGAGAAGATTAAGAAATTTAAAATATTACAGGAACATTTTCAAATAGGGGAGGAATTAACACAAACATTAAAACCCAAAAGGAATTTTATTGTTAATAAATATAGAGATTTTATCGAAGAAATGTTTGGAAGAATATCAAAAAAGAAAAAATAATTTTAAATTAATTTATTAATCTGTGGAACCATATAAAAAGATAAGAAATATTTTAGAGCGAGCAAGTGATTTTTCTCCTCTTTCCTATAAAATCCGTTAACGGTATCATTCACAAATTTCATATTGAACATAGAACTATTTTTGAATTTATGCGAATTTATTTCATCAAAAATATACTCTTTTAGATCATCCGAATAAAATACTGCGTCGTAAAGCCCTGGCTTGCTATTTTTCTTTTGAAATTTTTCCTTTATCAAAACTATTTCCCTCATATACCTGTTGTACGGATACAATTTATTATTTTTAACAAATGGATAATGTTTCAAAGCGGGGAAAATATATTCTATAATTTTTTCGCTAAAAGTTCTTCGATGGGGGTATAAAATGCTTTTAATCAATTCCGTTTGAGCAAAAGGCATTATTGAAAGGCAATATCTATCTATTCTTGCTTGATCACGAGCCATTTTATTTGGGAAATGATGTATAAGAGCGAGATAATCTGCAAAATTCATAGATTTTCTGTATTTTCGTCTATAATCCGAAAGAACCTCCTCAACCTGTATTCTGGCTCCTTTTTGCATAATTTCAAGAATCGCAGGAGAGAAAATAGGTGGTATATCCTTTCTCAACATATTTAAAAGATTCTCCTCATTTAGCTGGTGCAAACGCTCAAGGATTTTCAATTTTTTATAAAACACACCCCTGAAAAACTCACCGAATTGGCCATCAACAAAAATGTAATTTTTATTTCCAAAATCGGATAATTCATAATAATAAGGAATTCTCTCCAATCCTATGTTGAAAGGATTGAACGAAAGAAAATTCTTAAAGATTGAAACTGTTTTTGCAGGATCGAATTTATTGTAAAGTTTGTTATCAAAGCCGATTCGGTTTGCCATTACTTTTGAAATAATATTATCCTTGTCATCTTTTAATCCAAATGAATGTGTTGTAAAATTCATACTATAACGGAGAAGATAGGCAAGTAATATTCTGGAATCTATCCCACCCGATAAACCGAGGGAAATCTTATAATCATTTGATATGGCAAGAAATTCCCTGAAATATTCCGATATATTCTCATATCGTTTTTCTTTTTTACTTAAAAATGTATATAATTTTAGAACTTCTATTTTATCCGGAGTAAATACAGTTACCGTATCGGGACCTATCCTTTTTATCTCCTTTATTTCTGTTTTATGAACGAGTCTTTCGCTTAGTATGTAATCTCCACTTATTATTTCGAAATCAACAGTAAGATTGGAGATTAATTTTACTATTTCATCAATTTTCGTTGAAAATATAACTTTTTTATTATCTTTGTAAAAGTACAAATCCCTAACACCGAGAGAATCATTTCTGACTTTAATAGCATTTTTATCCCACTCAAGGAACATGAAATGTCCGGCTGAAGGTATACCACCTGAGAAATAGAGTGATTCCCATAAGTCCTTATCCATTATTCTGAATTTTCCACCTTTTTTCATTAATCCTACACCGAGAGATATCCATCCTCTGTCTTTATATGTTTTGTAATAGTATGTTTTGTTTTTTAATCCTTTTATCTTTATTGCAAGACTATTATTTGCAACAATAGTATCCTTTTTAATATCATTATTTATAAATTTATTGATTTCCGATTTGTTTTTAGAAAATATTCCTGTTAATTTGGACATAAATTATTCCAATCTTACATTTAATTTTTATTATTTACTGGATCTGGAGGTGTTATTCTTCCATACCAATTATTATAAACATACATATGACCAATTCCATTCCATTGTTGCACGGGAGGAGGGGATGAATTTTCTTCTTTATAAAACCAATTATTATAAACCCAGCAACCAAAAACAGGAACTCCCCTTATACAAACAGAAGGTCTTTCTTGTGTATTGTTTGCCCAATCTACATAGTGATCAACACATACAGTATTGTGATGAATTATTATTACATTTCCTGCAGTTTGGGGATTTCCATAGCCATGCATATCAAAATTGTGACCATTATTACAACCTTCTAAAATTATATTATAACAAGCTTTATAATTTACATTACTCATACCTGAGCCGGCAATAACATGCCTTGTTGAATCAAAAATATTAGCCTCAACTAAAACGTTGCAGTAATTATTCACATAAATTCCATAGCCCAATCCTGTTCTTTGTATATTATGAAAATAATTATGGTGAACATCTATATCTATTGCTCCATAAGTTAAAAAAATAGCAGACCTGCTCCAATTAAATATTTCACAATTATCTATCTCCAAATTATTTGCTGAACAATAGACACCATATGAAGTAGTAGAAATTGGATTATAAGCTTGATATCTTCGTTTCCCATCAGGCCCCTTAATGCGAAGTCCTGTTATTCTTACATTTTCTTTAGGTTGAAGTAATCCAAAGTTTGGATATTGGGGGCCATTAATGCTATCATTTGTGAAAATCAATGCCCCATCTGAATTTCCATCTCCTCTATTACTTGCTAAAATTACGCCAGCATGAACAATAATATGATCTTTTCCTGTAAGATCAATCTCTGCAGTATCAAAAACATAAACTATTTGACCACTTATAGCTTGATTCAATGCATCAATTAATTGAGTATCATTATAAACAACATAATCTGCATCAATCTGATTTATAATATTACTATATCCTTGTCCACCACCTATTGGGTTATTTGTAGGGTTGCTGATTGCTCCATAATAATTATCTCCAGCAAGAGAATCTACAGTGTCTGGTGGTTTATATAGTTTGTCACTTACTTCATAACAATTATCTATACAGCAAGAAATAATTGTAATTAAAATTAAACTGACTAAAAACAGTTTACATGCTCTAAATAGTTTACTACTCATTATTTTCTCCTTTTTAAAGATAAAAAATAGACTATTTTAATGTTTCATTGCCTTTAAATGGTCTGTAAAGCGTTAATTCTCTGAATATATCAAAATCTTCCTCGGGAAGCATTCCTAATATATATTTTGTTAGATAATATCCAAGTCCAGGCCCGAGCATAAACCCTTGTCCACACATACCTACGGCATTGATATAACCATTCAAATTGTCGACTTTTCCTACAATTGGAAAACCATCAGGTGTCATTGGATAAAGTCCTCGCCAAATTCTTCTTACTTTTGCACTCTTTAATCGTGGTAATATATTAATCAATCTCTGTGAAATCAAGGGTAAGAATGAGGATGTAGATTCCCGATTATGACCGGGATGATTAGGTTCCGGGGTTAAACAAAATATAATCTGACCTGTTTTGTGTTGATAAAAATAGCAATTTTCGGAACCAATCTCAGGTCTAATATCTACAACCATAGGGTTTAAAAAATGTTGATAAGCTTCTGTTATGCCTGCTTCATGCGATTCCGGTTCAACGGGAACAAAAACCTTTGCAAGTTGAGCAATCTCTTTCCCAAATGCTCCTGCAGCATTTACAACAACAGTAGAATAATATGTGCCTTTATTGGTTTTGATGCCTTTGATTGTATAATTTTCAATTATAAATTCACTAACGGTTTCCATAAATTTGTAAGTCACATTATATTCTAATGATTTCTTATACATATAGTATATGGAAAGCATAGGTGAAGCACTGCCGTCATTAGGGGAGAATGTTCCACCTCTTAAGTTATCAGGATTAATTCCCGGAATAATTTCTCTGATTTCCGCAGCATTTTTCCAGTCAATATTTAAATTATGTTTTTTTTGTGTTGTTAAAAGATCTTGTAGTGTTTTTCCATCTTTCTCCGTATAAACAGGATATGTATAACCACCTTCGAACCATTCGATATCGTCGCCATTTTCATCTTCCCAGCGAGAAAACAGTTCAAGGCTTTTCAAGCATACTTTAATCTTCGATATTTGAGAATGTGTTGCCCTAATGCCACCAATAGCGGATTTGTTCTGCCCCTGTCCGGGACTTGGGTTTTTATCGATAACAAGGACTTTCTGTTTGGCTTTTCCTAGATGTAAAGCAAGAGGAACTCCAATACTACCTGCTCCAATAATGATTATATCATAATTATTTATCATTATTTTCCCTTGTGGAAAATTTGTTGAGTTCAACCTCTACGAATAACGGACGATCAGTGCCCGTAGTAATTTCATCGATTGGAACACCCTCCTGTCTCAATATATTTTCGATTATCGGTTGACATGTTTTTCCGCCACATGCTCCCATACCGGCTCTTGTTATAATTTTAATCTGGTTTATATCGTAAATACCTTCGTGTATTAATTTTTTTATATCTCCTGCGGATACCCTTTCACATCTGCACACTATTACATCATCGGGAATATTTTCCATCCTGTAAAGATTGGATTCATCAAATTGTTTCTGAATTTTTATCCCAATAACTTTTTTTGCATTATTTGTGGATACCTTCAGCTTTAGAAGAGGTGTTCTGTCATTTTTTCTAATATCCTTTATATCCAAAATCTCAGTCTTCTCGACATCATTCCCATCAATATCAACAGATTGAACAATATCTCCAACATTAATTGTCCCTTTTTTAAACTCAAACGGTATAGTAACGACAGCATAATCTGGTGATTTTCTAAAATCTACAAGACTAATGGCAAGCCCGGGGCATATAGCAACACATTGCTCACAACCAATACATTCATCAATATCATAAATTGGGATATTCATAATTGAGTCACCGTCCAATTTAATACAATCTTTAGGGCAAACTGTTATGCAGGGATTACATGGAATTTCCTGTATACAGTTAATAATAGGAAATACTCCCTCTTTCTTGTCTATTGTTTTCATTCTAAAGGTTTTTCCCGGTTTCATTTTAAGTATATTTGATGTTTTTTCCCATTCATTAGGAATAGAAACCTTATTTTTAATGAAATGATTTGCTGTTTTAATACCGAAGATCTTTCCCGAATAAATTGCAGCAGATGCTTCGGCAATCTCTTCGGCATCACCTGTTGCATAAACATTCATATTATACAATTTGGCTTTTTTATAAAATTCATCAACAGAATTGAGACCGACAGCTACAAGGATTGTATCGCATTCGAATGTTTTTTCTGTTCCATTTATAATGCTGAATCTTTCATCTACTTTTGCAATAGTAATAGATTCAACAAATTCCTTCCCGTTTGCAGAAACAACTGTGTGTGATGTAAGTATCGGGACACCCAAACGTGCAAGTTTATCTTTATGCACCTTATACCCGCCGATTTCCTTCATTGCTTCTACAAGTCCTATAACGGGAATCCCTGCCTGAAGAGCATGATAACCCGCTATCAATCCGACATTACCACCACCAACAATAAAAAGTTTTTCGGAGGCTTTAATAAGGTCTCTATTAACAAGTGTTTGAAAAGCTCCTGCTCCGTAAACCCCAGGCAATGTGTTCCCTTTAAAAACAAGAGATTTTTCTCTGGCTCCGGTTGCAACAAGAAGTACTTTGGGTTCAATAAGAGTATATTCTTTCATACTTCTTAATATGCCAACCTTTTTATCGCTATAAACACCAACAGCTACGCTATTTGTCCATACTGTAGTCGATTCTTCTGTTTCTATTTTATCTTCTAAAAGTGTGGCAATATCTATTCCCCTTGTTCCGGCATAACAAGCATCCTGTGAACCGAAGAACTTATGGGTTTGAAGAACAAGCTTACCCCCCATTCTATGCCTATCATCTATTATTATTGTTTTAATCTTGTACTTGCCAAGTTCTATAGCAGCATTCATTCCTGCCGGGCCGCCACCTATGATTAAAACATCTGTTTTTAGTTCTTTAGGTGGAGTGAATTCCGGGATTCTATTATCCTCTGGAAGTTTTGGGTAATTTTCAAGTGGTTCTACCCTCATTCCCTCCTTTAATGGAGTCATACAGGATTTAACAGGGAGACCATTTATAATTACCATACATTGAGAGCATTGCCCGTTTGCACAAAAGATACCCTGGGGTGATTTGTCTTTTGGATGATGCCCGAAAATTTTAATATCATTGGCAAAAAGACTTGAAGAGAGCATTTCCCCCTCTATCCCCTCAAGTTCCTCTCCATTCCAGTAAAATTTTACTCTATTTCTTTTTCTTACCTCTAATATCGGATGTGAATCTATTCTTAAATCCTTCATTAGACCTCCCGAATGATTATGACATATATTAATATATAGCATAACTTATGTCAAGAATTATCATAAAAATATTTGCAGATAGGTATAAATAAAAATTACAATTAAAAAGTGAGAAGTAGGAAGTTACAGCCAACGCCAACAGGAAGGGATTGTGAATAATGAATGATTAATAGGAAATAGGGGAATTGGAAATCGTAGGGGCAGATTATTATCTATCCTAATTAGTGGTTATTTTTTTCTCCCCTTCCATGATAAATTTGGAGAAAAAAGGTGGCTGATCCCAAAATTTCTCCTTCTCTCTTCCTCCCTTTCCCCCTCTCTGTCATTCCCATTTTCCCTCTTTGTCATTCCTGCGAAAGCAGCGATTTTCCAGAGTATAATAATTTGACACATT
>CBDVEF010000018.1:0-11262 GCA_965372935.1 uncultured bacterium
GGCTCTCCCTCTCTCCCCCTCCCTTCTATTCCCTCCCACCTGTGGAGGGAAAGTTAAGATTATTCCCTTTCTCACTTGCAACTTGCCACTTGTTACTTGTTACTTGCAACTTGTTTCTATGAATTCACTATTGATCTCCCTATATTCCTTGGTGATATTATAAAGGGCATTGATTTTTAAATATCAATGCCCTTACTCCTTAATTATCTATGATCGATTATCTATCGTATCATTATTATTTTATTCGTAGAGCTATAATGTTCTGTTTTCAATTTACAATAGTAAATTCCAGGGGCAACCTTAACCCCATTTTCATTCATTCCATTCCACTTCATCCTATAACTTGAAACCTCATACATTCCATTTGCAAGTGTCTTTACAAGTTTTCCGGTTATATCATATATTTTTAAACTAATATGACCTTTATTATGTGTAGAAAACTCTATTGTAATAGATGAACTAAATGGATTCGGGAATAATTTAATTTTTCTATTATAGATATTAGCAGATGATTTTTCTTTTATTCCCTGTAATGTATCTACCAAAGCATTTAAACAAAATTCGGATGTATTTCTATAAATATCGGTTGTAGTCGCTGTAATCGAATCACCGTATGCTAAACCCATAGTAACATTGATAGTCCATGAACTATCAGCAGCTGGAGAAATCGAACCAAGAAATAGTTCACCTTCACCATAACCTGTTGGATCAGGAGCTGCTTTGAACACCTCAACAATAGCTGTTGTAGGATCCGAATCTATATCGATTTTTCCTGAAATATTTGTCTGTCCTGTAACATTATTATGTATAACTTGTGTTATAACCGGGAAGTTCAAATCCTGATTCGCTACCATATCCGGATCCAATTGGTCATTTAATGTTACCCCATCATCATCCAGGTCTATACCAATCCATATGTTATCATGTATGGAATTCTGAGATATACAGTTGTGATCACAATTAGTGTTATCGATTGAGTTTTCCCAAACCGTAACACCATTATGGCCATTATATGCGATTTCATTATCCCCGATGTAGTTATCGGGAGCAAAACCTCCTTGATATATATTACCATACTGCCCTATGCTTATACCATCCATTGTGTTCCCAAGTGGTGTATAATCCACTTTCAGACCGATAATATTATGGATTATTTGATTCCCAATAGTAATAATACCCTCTTCAGCATAACCCACAATGCAAACACCCTCAAAATCATTACCGGATATTAAATTATCTCCTACAATATTATCATGAGCTCCCTCTCCTATATAAACACCATCATGCAAATTCCCAAGATCAGCCATACCCATAATATCCGTACCTATATAATTGAAAAAAACATAGTTCATAAAAACATCTCCGGGAGGACAATTGGATATAGCAACGCCTTCGGCATAGTTACATGAAATAAGATTTCCTTCAACCATATTATCGTGATTTATACCAGGTGATCCTATTGTTACAAGTATATCCACACCAGCCCAGAACATTAACTGATTCGTTCCATTTCCCTTAGGCATTGTTCCGGAAGGATCCGTACCTATAAAGTTAGCATATATCCAATTATTAGCAATATCAAATCCCAGACTTTCAATACGGATACCGTCCTGTTCGAAATTATTGATTATCAATCCCTGTATAATGTTATTGGGACATACTATCCAGAGACCATGCGATGCTCCTGCAAAGAATCCGTCAATTTCAATCATAAGAATGCATGTTGATGGTGGATTACCACCGTTTATAGATCCCGGTTGACTAAACCCATCGATTAATACACCAGCCGGATCAGTGATTTGAGGGAGTTGAGAAAAAGGCATTATAGTCTGAACACCAGCTCCGGGAATAGCAAACAAAATAGTATCCATTCCTGGATTTGAATTCGCCAGATTAATAGCATCTCTCAGGCTTCCCGCTCCTGAATCAGCTGTGTTGAATACCGGGTAAATTGCACCCGAAAGGCTTGTAACTAACAGTGCTGAGAGTAAAAATAGAAACAACTTTTTCATACAGTCCTCCTTTTTAAAGTATACTTATAATCAAATATACTTACTCTTAAAAAGCAAATTTCAATGTGCATTTCATTTGAAGTCCATTCATTTTCTTTATATTTCATTATATATCTCAATGAAAATTATGTCAAAACCAATAAGATATGATTATGATAATGTAAATAGGTATGTATTACAGTTACAATTAAAAAGGCAGGACAAGCCGATAGCATTTCTATTTAGGGAAAGGTAAGATAATAGTTAATATTGAATAGAAAATAGTAAGGGGTAGATAATTATCCATCCTATTCTATGAAATTAAATGTATAATTATTTCCTTGAACACATAGTTGTCATTGCGATGACTGAAACGATGAAGCAATCTAAATTTATTCTTGTGAAATTGCTTCACTTCGTTCGCAATGACATGCCCATTTTTATGAATCATAAATCGTAAATTCGTGTCATATCCTACCTTCCTCTTGTATCATTCCTGCGAAAGCAGGAATCTGCCTTATTGTCATATTATAGGTTATCCCCTTCAGTGGTTCTCTTCTCTTTCAGTTGTTATTCGTGGCTATTCCCTCTCTCCCTTCGTTTATTCTTCAATTTATTAAAATAATCTCCCTATAATAATAATTATACATAATGACGCTATGAAAAGTATAATCACAGATGGTAATAAGAGCTTGTATATATCTTTAAAATTCGCTTTATAGTATTCCTTTGTTAAAATCAGGCAAAGATGGAAAGGTGACAGCAAAACACCGGAAAAACCAGCAATAAATATTAAGGCAAGCAATGAATAGTTAATGTTATCTCCTATTCCAATAATCGAACCAAGTAATGGAAATGTAATCCCTACAAAACCAACACTAATGCCCGTCAATACTCCCATTATAAAAGGTAAAAGTATAACAACCGAATACTTTGCAATAAAAGATAATTCTGTAATATCCCCGATATGTTCCATAAACCCACTATCATTTATAGCTGTCTTAAATAGCATTATTGCAAGTAATAATACAATTGTGTTTATATTGAAGCTCTTCTTTATAATTTTAATGAAATTTTCTCTTATTTTCTGATATATAATCATATCTATAATTAGTACGGCTGCGAGAACAATTACAATATCAATCTTAAATACAAGAAGTGTGATTATTATAAAGAATATATACCATGATGATTTTAAAAAACTTTTTAAGTATTTTCCCTTTATAATCTTGTAATTAACAAATGTTAAATTTCTTGTGAATATATAACCAACGAATACCATTAAAGGTGTGAATATCCATAAGTGAATCGTAATATCGAATATTTTGATGTTAAATATAGAACTAATCAATATAATCCCTGGATATAAAGGCCAAAAGAATTCCCATATATGTCTATTCCAATAGTTGAAATATGTTAAGACAGCAGGTTTAGCTTTGTTTGTATTTATAACATTCTTTATCATTGGCGCTGAAAATAAAGCACCACCCGGCATTGGTATAAGACCGATAAATGAAGGTAGAAACATTGCTGCCAAGCGTTTATTCCTTAAGCTATGAATTATAGAATTTACAAGTACTTTGGTGTTACCTGTAATTTCCATTATACTACTTAATATTAATATAAAATAAACTGATAGGACTAATCGCCATGTTTCCCAACCTGCTAAAGTTTTAAAGATTGTTTTACCAATATTCGTCCAGCCGTAAAAGAACATCAATATAAATGATACCGTTGTGATCAGAAAAGCAATTCCAATCTTTACCTTAAACCTCATTAGCATAATGAGTATTACAAATACAATTAGAATTTTTATTATAACTAAAATATTCATATCGCACTTAATTAATAATTTACTTTATGTATATATCTATATGTATATATATTACAATACTTATATATCATTTATTATTCCAATGCAATCCCCTGTTTTAATATCTCCCCCTTTTATAACATGTGTAAATATTCCTTTTCTTGATACGATATATCTCCTGCCATCATCAACAAATTCATCTTTGCCAATTGATTCTATCTCAAGAATCACATCATTAATCCTTAGTTTTATACCCGGGGCAATCATAAAAATAGGTATACCTACAATAGTAATATTTTCTGTGAATTTACCACTTATAACATCAGTCATTTTGTTACTTGGAACATATTTTAATGTTTCTACAGCAAACAGGCTAACCTGTTTTGTTTTACCTCCCGCATGAACATCATTTTTAACCCCATAGTTCTCAATTATTGTGACTGAATCTATAGGGGTTTTATCATCTCCCTTTTTAGAACCTATTGCCAAATTGAGTATTTTCCCTTCTGCTATCAATTCAGGTTTCCATTTACCGCTTTTCCCACCGCTTTTTTCTATTAAAGATATTTCTCCGATTTTTATCCCTTTTTCTATCCCTTTACACATATCATAAATAGTAAGTGCAGCCGAAGAAACAGCTTGCATTGCTTCCATTTCCGCACCGGTCTTTCCCATTGCCTTTACTTCGGATATTATTTCAATCGATGTTTCCTCTTTATTTATATTATATGTTAGGTCAATACTTGTTATAAGTATCTGATGACATAATGGTATTAGTCTATGTGTGTTTTTTGCCGCCATAATACCTGCAATCTGAGCTATCTGCAGGACATCCCCTTTCTTTACTTCACCGGCTATTACCTTATCAAGTGTATCTCTACTCATAAAAACATATCCATGGGCTCTTGCAATCCTATTTGTATTGTCTTTCTCCCCTATATCAACCATTTTTCCTCTGCCCTCTCTATTCATATGTGAAAACATATTATCCTCCGATTTTTCTCATCTCTATATTGGAATTACCATCCATTAAATGATGCTTTAACGGTTTATCATCTATAGCTTTAATTAAAACATCCATTATATCTTCCCTTTTATGATCTTTTCTTACAATACTCCTTATATCGTAACCAATATTTGAAGCAAGACATGGTTTAACGATACCATTTGATGTTATTCTAATTCGATTGCATGTCGAACAGAATGGTGTAGATACAGCCGATATTATACCCACATACATACTAATAGACTTAATGTTAATATATTTTGCCGGCCCATCCCCCACTACTTTATCGGTTTCTTCAATAGTACCAAATTTATTCTCTATTAATTCAATCATTCGTCTCGCTGATACAAATGGTTCATCGGATAATTTCATACACGAATCCAATGGCATATATTCAATAAATCTGACACTTACCCCCATATTCTTAGAGTATTCTATCAACTCCTCTATTTCATCGATATTCCCTTTTTGCAATACAACATTAAGTTTAATATCAAGACCGATATTCAATGCCTTCTCTATACCACTAAAAACATCATTAAGATTGCCGATCCTTGTTATTGATTTGTATTTCTTCGTATCAAGTGTATCAAGGCTTACATTAATACTATCAATTCCCTCTTTCTTTAATTCTTCAGCAAATTTATTAAGCAATATACCATTCGTTGTCATTGATACTCTTTTAACCCCTTTTATCTCTTTCAGCAAACCAACTAATTTAGGTGCCCCTTTTCTAACAAGTGGTTCACCACCTGTTATCCTTACGCTTGAAAATCCAATTTCAGTAGCAGAATCAACAATTTCAGCAATCTCTTCGAATCTTAATATATCTTTATGTGGAATATAATTTATAATTCCATCAGGCATGCAGTATACACACCTTAAATTACATCTATCTGTTATAGATATCCTTAAATAGTAAATATCACGACCATAATTATCCCTCATATACAATCTCCCCGATATTTTCTATATTATATCCCCCACTTACAATATTTTTTCCAAATCCATCCTCTTTTAATATATCAATTATCTTGTAAAATCTGTCATCCTTCTTAAAATCATTGGAAAAATAGAGATCATAACTTTCTTTAAATAATGGTATAAAATCAAGCTCAAGCATATCAGCTACCAATTTAACTGCAATTGTAGCATCAGAGAATCCTTCTTTAACCATATATCCTGCATCAATATGTCTTGAAACAATATTATTATAACCACTAATATCAGAAACTTTAATGTCCGACTCTTGTAATAGATAGTCAAACACAAGCCTTGTGCCTGCTCCAATCTGTCTATTTACATATCTCGCCTTTTTCATTTTAATATCTTTGATAGACTGTATATTCATCGGATTACCACTTTTCACAATTATACCTTGTGATCTATTTGCAAGGTGTATCAATATCCCCTTTCCACCAAGATATTTCTTTACAAATGAGATATTATATGTACCGGATAAAGGGTCAAAAAGATGCATACCTGAAATATGACACTTGCCCTTTTGCATAGCATAAATACCGCCCATACTGCCTTTATTGCTTATAAACATCTTTATCCTATGCTTTTCGAAAAATTTGTTACCCAATTCTCCTATTAGGGGATCATTCGAACCAACAAACAGAAGATTTTTCTTTATCTCATAAGAGGTTTTATCAGTAAAAACAATTACATCTTCCCCCTCTTCCATCCCCTCATCTTGTGCATCTATAATAAAATATCCTGTAGAATTTATCCAACTATAAAGGTCACTCGAACCTGTCTTTACAGGATAAGCAAAGAATTTTCCCTTAATATATATTATATTTGTATTATAATAATGTTTTTCTCCTATCTTTGATGAAACCTTATTAATTAACTCGGTATGTATAAGGTTGTTTTTTCCATAATTATAAATCCTTTGAAATATTTCTCCAACAAAGATCTTTAAATTGATATCGCAGGCATAAGGGTATCCGGGAAGTCCTATGAATAACTTTTCCTTTACATTTCCCAATATAACAGGTTTTCCCGGTCTTATATTGGTTCCATGAACAATCAACTCACCGATATCGTTCAGTATTGAAGAGGTATAATCCTTACTGCCATGCGATGAACCGGCACCAACAATTATAACATCATATTTCTCTGAACTTTTTTCAATTGCTCTTTTGATATTATTTTCATCGTCTTTAATACAGTCATATATATCTATCTCCCCACCCCATTTCAAAATATAACCCTCAACTATGGCGCTATTCGATTCCAATATCTTATTTTTTTCATTAATATCATTTGTTATCTCATCCCCTGTTGGAATAAATATAAATTTCAATCTTCTTTTTACATTTATATTGCTGATTCCTGCTGCAATAAGTAAAGATATATGTTCTGGTGTCAAATATTCACCATTATAAAATATTACATCACCCTTATGAATATCTTCACCTATCGTTCTAATATTATCTCCTATTGAAATTCCTTTTCTTATTCTCACATAATTATTATCGATCTTTTCTACATTCTCAATCATTATAACTGCATTAAATTGACCTGGAAGTTTCTCTCCTGTATTTATATATTCAAAATCCCTTTTCAATTCAAGTGTTATTGGAGATATCTCACGTGCCGAATATGTACTTTGTGCTTTTACTGCAATTCCATCAAAAGCTGATGTTGAAAACGGAGGGATATTTCTTTTTGAATAAAAAGGTTTACTTAGTGTTCTAAAATATGCATCTTTTACATATATATCCTCAGAAGAAATGTATTTATCTGCAAATATATCTATCTTTTTAGACCATAAATCAAGAGCTTTTTCAATGTCAGTTATTTTTAAATATTTAGTCCTTTTCATTATTTTACACTATAATATTCCACATATTCCCCTTTATATAGCCCCTCTTTATCATAAGGCACTACAATAATACCATCAGCTTTACCAAGAGATGAAATCATAACGGATTTGCTGTATATAGGATAGGCTAATCCGTCAGATAATTTAACACTATAATAATGTTCAATCCCGGGTTTTGAGGGAATATCCTCTCCAATTTCAACTGTTCTTAAATTGCTTTCATAAATCTTATTAGCCCCTGCAATGTATTTTATTATAGGCAAAATAACAAATCTTGTAGAAATATAAGATGATACAGGATGACCCGGAGAACCAAATATCGGTTTTTTATTGCACAGGGATAGTATTGTCGGCTTACCTGGAGAAATGGAAAGACCATGTGTAAGAATACCGGGAGAACCAAACTTCTTAATTACATCGATTGTTATATCCCACCTCCCCTTAGAACTCCCCCCGGATATTATAAAAAGGCCATATTTGTCAAAATTATCCTTTAATATTCCATAGAGTTCCTTTTCGTCATCCATAACAATATCAAAGGCATCACTTTCCATATAACTATAATTTCTAAATAGGGAATCAATCATATAGCTATTAATATCAAAGATCTGCGATTCTCCAATAGTTTTACCAGGACTTGTTAATTCTTTACCCGTTGGTATTATGGCTACTTTTACTTTTTTAAAGATATCAATTGTTTCAATACCCTGAGATGCGCATACTCCAATATCTACACTCCTCAACACGCTCCCCTTACTAACGATAAGGTCTCCCCTTTTTATATCCTCACCTCTAAATATAACATTTTCTCCTTTAAATATTGTCTTTTCAAAATAGATAGTATTTCCACTCTTTTCAATATCCTCTATCATTATAACAGAATCGAATTCAAAAGGTAAGAATGCTCCTGTCGGAATATAATAAACCCTATTTTTGTCAACATTATTTTTATTTACCTCTCCTATCTTCAACTCTCCTCCATATTGAAACGGAATGGGGGAATCGGGATTAGCTCCTGTTGTTTGCATCGACAAGCATGTATATCCATCCACTGTACTTTTAGTAAATCCGGGGACATCAATATTCGCTTTAATATCTTTATAAACAATACGACCTATTGCCCGGGATAATTTCACTTTATGATTCCCATTAAAGGAAGACCCTTTATATTTATCAATAAAATCATTTATTGCAAATACTCTCTTCCCTGTTTTTAGAAATTTCATTTTAATTTGATTTATAATCTAATAATACAGAAGTCCATGTGGGATATTCTTCTTTTACAATTCCAACATCCTCTGCTACCCATCTATAATAATATAAATTGTGATTAAGATAATATACATAGACTTTTATCTTATAAGCAAAGAATATTCCTGCTGGAACATCTATTGATTCTTTATCCTCTACTATAAATTCCTGCAGATCCCAATCGCTTATCCAAATATTGTCTATCTCAATAAAAAGCGGCATATCTTTCCATTTTCTGATACTATCGCCAATACTATAGTAATATAAAAATGAATCCTCTTTAGCTATATATTGTGTACCAGTCCATGTAATATTTGTGAAATCCGAATTGGCATCTCCCATCCTGCTTCGATATAGATGGATTGTATCCTGAATTGTTAATGAGTCATATATTTCAGTAGCATAATATTTTGTCAATCCACTATTTTCATTGTATGACATATAATGCCAGTATAAACCCTTTTTAAGAGGGGACAGATCCCCTTCTGACGGGTATTTATCCTTTGGATTATTTGTACAACCTACTACAAATAATGATACAATTACTAATAATATTAACATTTTTTTCATTATTTACCTCTTTCCTAAAATATGAAAAACCGATGATGACATAACATCTATTGCATTTTCATTAAATCCACCCTCCGGTATAATTATATCTGCAAATTGTTTGGATGGTTCGACAAATTCAAGATGCATTGGTCTTACCGTATTCAAATACTGATCTATAACGGAATTTACTGTTCTATTTCTTTCGTTAATATCCCTTTGAATCCTTCTGATAAATCTTATATCATCGGGAGTATCTACGAATATTTTAAAATCAAACAGATCTCTTATCTCTCTTTTAACAAATATTAAAATACCCTCAACAATTATAATATCCGCGGGTTTTGTATATTGTACTTTGTCTGTTCTTATATGCGTTTTAAAATCATACAGAGGGATATCAACAGCTTTACCATTATTTAATATATCAATATGCTTAACCAGTAAATTTATATCTATTGAATCAGGATGATCATAATTGATTTTTTCTCTCTCAGCAATAGGAATATCACTATGATCTTTATAGTAATAATCTTGCTGTATTATTATAACGGAATGTTTGCCTATTACCTTACTTTTGATTTTATTGGCAACCGTTGTTTTTCCTGAACCAGTACCACCTGCAATACCTATTATCATAGTCTTTTCCTCGCAATTATTATAGCATTTTCATATTCTTTTTCAATATTTTTGATTATTCTTTTCCAATCAATTCGTTTTGAATACGATATTCCATTCATTTTTAATCTATATTGCAATGATTCATCCGCTATAAGTTTTTCAATTGCCTTTTTAAATGATTCCGGATTCGGTTTTGATAATATACCATTATAATTATTCTTTATTACCGCGCTGTAACCACTTATATCCGAAGCGATAACTGGGGTGCCTGAAGCCATTGCTTCAATAAGTACAATACCATAGGTTTCACCTCTTTTTGCCGGTGAACAATAGATATCAGCACTTGCAAAAATCTTCCCTATATCTTTATTCGATACAAAACCTAAGAATTTCACAGGAATTTTATATTCTTTTGCCATTATTTCATATTTTTTACTCTTCATACTGGTCCCAGCTATATACAAAAAATAGTCTATATCTTTGTTTAATCTTGATAAAGCCTTTAATAATATATCAAGACCTTTTCTTTCATCCAATCTTCCTAAAAACAGTATTTTTAACTTTTTATCCTTTCTTTGCATAGGTTTGTATGTACTCAAATCAGGATTAAATCTTTCAGTATCGACACCAATTGGAATTAGTTTATATTCCCCGGGATAAAACGGTTTAATAAAATCTATAGCTACTCTGGATATCCCAATTCGAACATCAATTTTGCTATTGTACTGGCCAAACGGAATATTATACATATAAGATACCGGTTTAAATATGCTTGATGATACTGATAGAAATGTTGCAACATTTGGGGCTCTTGAATATTTTAATGCAAAATGGGAAATATTCGGAAAGAAGGGACCACAGAGATGAACAATATCATACCCACCCTTATCCATTATCCTCTTTACTTCACTGGCTATATGCATACTCCAAGGTAATGTTACTCTAGTCCCGTTCAAATTGAATAATTTACAGTACGCAACCCGAATTATTCCATCTTCCGATACTTCATTGTCATAATGCAGTGTGAGTATATCAACATTATGTCCACTGTACTTTAAGTACTTGGCAATATTTGATACATATTCAGTTACACCTGAAGGATACGGATAGTAAGCATCGGATACAAGCAATACTTTCATACTATGGCATTATATCACTTTATTATTTCATTTTCAATCAAATTGTTTTCACGTTT
>CBDVEF010000019.1:0-10967 GCA_965372935.1 uncultured bacterium
TATGTTCATCGGTTTGTTCTTCTTAATCCCCTTTATGGTTACAAATTCAATGTATTATGCATTAGGTGATACATTGACTGCAATGTACATGGGTATAATTGCCAATGTAATTAATATTATCCTTGATCCGATACTTATATTCGGACTTTTATCCTTTCCGCAATCAGGAGTAAAGGGAGCTGCAATTGCAAGTGTTATATCAAATTTCATTGCTCTTGTAATATCAATTATCATACTTGTAAAAAAAGATATAATATCAATAGAATTAATCAAGAAAGTAAAAATATCTACAAAATGGATTATAAGAATTGTCAAAGTCGGCATTCCTGCTTCTATGCAGGGGATTACAAGACCTCTTACTGGTACTCTTCTTTATAGAATTGTTGCAATCTACGGAACATCAGCCATTGCCGCATTTGGTATCGGTGTAAATAGTCTTGGTTTGATGTTTATATATCTGAATGGGTTTGCAAGTGCAACAGCTATTCTTGTAGGACAAAGTATTGGCAGTGGAAATCATAGAGACGCTGTTAAGGCTGTTAGAACTTCAATCAACCTGGGTTTTATTATTCAAATTTTCTTTTCACTTATATATTTCGTATTTGCAACATATATAATCAGAATTTTCAATTCGGATCCCGAGGTTGTTAGAATAGGATCAAATTATTTAAGAATAATCTCCCCTATAATCTTAATAGTAGCAGTTAATATGATGTTTAACAGTGCATTTATGGGCTCAGGCGATACAAAACCCTCTATGATTACATCAATTATTTCAAACTGGTTTGTGAAACTTGGAATGGCTGCATTATTAACATTAGTATTATGTTTTAAAACAACTGGAATATGGATTGCAATAGATATCTCTGTAGCATCCGAATTTATAATTCTTTATTTCTGGTATAGAAAAAAACACTGGTTAAAGAGAGAAATTTAATTAATCTACTGTTATTGTTTTCGAGATATTCCTCGGTTTATCGGGATTTTTCCCGCTTTTAATTCCCATAAGATAAGATAATAATTGTAAACCGATTCCAGCGAGAATAGGCGATGAAAAATAATTTGCATCATCAAGAGGTATGAATACATCACTGATCTCTTTTAGATCACTGTCATGCGGTGCAAATGTTATAACCTTACCAAGTCTTGTTTTAACCTCGTTAATATGGGAAATAATCATATCCTTATCTTCCAGAGTCGATAAAAAAATAATCGGATACTGGTCATAAACAATTGCAAGCGGACCATGCTTGAATTCCGAGGAGTACATACCTTCAGCGTGAATATACATAACCTCTTTCATTTTCAAAGCTCCCTCCATTGCAATTGGATACATAATCCCATATCCTAATATATGTATATCGGTAATATCTTTGAGTTCTTCAGCAAGGCTATTAATCTTCGATTGTTCAAGATCTATAAATTGAGATAACATTTCAGGTATCATCTCAAGATCGGAAATATCACCACCTCCTCTATATTTTAAAGCCAGATAGAGGAATACACCACATTGATTTATAAATGTCTTTGTAGCGGGTACGCTTATTTCGATATCTGACACGGTAGGCAAAACAATATCAGAACTATACGCAAGTGTAGAACCAAGTACATTTACAACACCTATCACAATACCTTTAACATTCTTTTTAAAATAATCCACACCATTTTTAACATCCTTTGTTTCCCCGCTTTGAGATACAGCTATAAGAACATCTCCATCTTTGGTACAATTCCCATATCTTTCAATAAAATCAGAAGCAAATGTGGCATTTATATTCACACCATTTAATTTTGAGAAATAGTATGTTCCAAGTCTTGCTGCATGGTAACTCGTCCCGGAACCAATCATATATATATTGTTGGCTTTCATTAAAACATCAATTGCTCTATCATATTCACTATGTTCTTTAATAACACCTATAAGATGTCTAAATTTTTCCGGAGTTTCATTTATCTCCTTCTCCATAAAATGCCTGTAATTACCAAGTTTTATATCTTCAACATCAAGTTTATTTATTTCTAATTCTCTATGAATCTCACTTCCATCTATTAATGATTTTATCTTATATGAATCAAATGTAAATTCTACAAATTCATTGTCAAGAATTGGGAGGACCATATCCGTATGATCAAGGATTGAAATAAGATCACTGGATAAACATATATAACCATCAGCTTTTCCTAAAAACAGTGAAGAACCTTTCTTAACAGCATACATTCTATCTTTTTTTATCTCAGTAACAATATATGCATAGTCACCGCGTAACCTGATATTTGTTTTAATAATTGCATTTTCTATATTATTATATTTTTCAATCTCCTCTTCAAGAATGTGTATAATCATCTCCCCGTCATTAGTCCCTTTTAGATTATGTCCATTATTTTTAAGTTCTGATATCAGGAGGTGAGTATTTATAATATTACCGTTATGAGCTCCAATTATCCTTTTCTTACAATCTATGTGTGGTTGAGAATTATTTTTTGAAGGAGAACCGAATGTAGCCCATCTAAGCTGTATTATCCCTTTATACCCGCTTTTTGTTATATAATCGTATTTCTTAGACACATCTTCGATTGTTCCTACATCCTTTAATATCTCATATCCCCCTGCTTTATCAAATATTGCAATACCTGCCGTATCATACCCTCTATAACTTAACCTCTCCCCTGCTTTGTTTAGAATCTTACCAAGGTTATCGTTGTTTTTGTCAAAAATAATACCAAAAAATCCACACATACTGCATCCTCCAATGAAGGATATTATCATATTTGAATATTTATTGCAATAAGTTTATAAGTAAATTTCAAGTGCCAATAGCAAAAGGTGTAAATCGTAAAATGTAAAACGGGATAGCCATCACCCTCACCTCAATCCTCTCCCATCAAGGCGAAAAAGAAAACCACTAAATAGAGAGTAATAACACGGAAAGGGAAAAGGGAGATATAGTCAAGAATTGCACGAAGGAGAAGAAGAGACCTACCACGAATTCACAAATAAAAGATAATAGACATCAGACATCAGACGTCAGACATCAGCCGAAAAGGGAAAGAAAATAATAACAACGAATTACACTAAGAGAAGAATTTTAACTTTCCCTCCACAGGTGGGAGGGAACAGAAGGGAGGGGAAATAATTAAAACAGAGAGGAATGGATTTAATCCTTTCCTCTCTCATTAAACTGCTTAGTATGTCTATATCTATCTACCTTATACATAAATCCGCCCTTGCTAAATAAAACATTTTTTGATATATTCCACATATGATTAGCATTACAAATCTTACCAAATCATTCGGTGAAAAACTAATCTTCAATGATATTGAATTCACATTGGAATCCGGCAATCATATAGGACTGATAGGAGATAATGGTTCAGGGAAATCAACACTATTAAACATTATCTCAGGCAATGAATATTTCGACAGCGGGACGATTTCAGGTATTGATAATTTGAATATTGGCTATCTACCTCAAATTCCGGCGTTTAAGGAAAATATTATTGTAGATGAGTATTTAAGGAGTAGTTTTAATTATCTCATTAAATTAGAGGAAAGAATTGAAAATGAAAACAATCCTGAAACAACGAGAAAATTGAATGAAGAATTTGAATATTTAGAAGGAGATCTAATAAATACAAAGATTGGCAAAATATCATTTTATCTTAATATAAACGATGATATGAAAACAAGAAGATTGGGAAGCTTAAGTGGGGGTGAAAAGAGTCGTGTTTTACTTGCTAAAATATTACTCAGTAAACCGGACATTATCCTTCTCGATGAACCTACAAATCATCTCGATATTGAGGGTATTGTTTTTCTTGAGAATTTTTTACAATCTTATAAAGGTTCATATATTATAGTAAGCCATGACAGACGCTTTTTAAATAACTGTATAAACAAAGTTCTTTATATAAATAACAGGGAAATAAAGAAATATAATGGTAATTACAATCAATTTGAGGAACAATTAAATGCTGAACTTAAAAGAGATGAGGATCTAAAAAATCGACAGGATACCTATATAAAAAAAACAGAAGCATTTATTAGAAAAAATATAGCAGGACAGAAAACAAAACAAGCAAAATCGAGAAGGAAATCTCTTGAAAAAATAGAGCGAATAGAGCTTCACAATATGAAAAATATACCTAATTTCAAATGGAATGATACATTCCGTAGTGGAAATGAGATATTCAGGATAGAAAACCTTTCATTCTCTTTCGGAGAAATACAAATTATTAATGACCTCTCTCTTCTAATAAGAGGTGAACAAAAATTGGCGATTATCGGCAGAAATGGTTCTGGAAAAAGCACATTCTTAAGATTGCTTATTGGGGAGCTTCAACCAAATAAAGGGAAAATAATTAAAGGAAATAATATATCGATGGGATACTTTAACCAGGAATTGAAGATTGACAATCCGAATTATCCCATCATTGAATTGCTTCTAAATAGTATATCTTATCTTACATTAGAAGAAGCAAGGTCAAAGCTTGCTCTTGCCGGCTTTTATAAAGATGATGTTTTTAAAAAATGGAGTAAACTTAGCGGAGGAGAAAAGGCGAAATTTACCATCCTTAAATTAACGCTTAAAAATCCAAATGTTATTATCCTGGATGAACCTACGAATCATCTTGACATTCAATCCGTTGAATATCTTAAAGATATGTTAAAATCTTATGATGGAACAATAATCTTTTCTTCTCATGATAGAGATTTACTTAAGTATATATCTACTGATATTTTACTGATAAAGGAATCAATAATTAAACAGTATTCTGTTGATGTGATAGAAAATTTATTTGAAGATATATTAAAAAAATCGAAGCCTGCTAAAAAACAGAATATCAAAAATCAAAATACAAAGAAAATTCTCAGATCCTTAAAAGCAAAATTAAGAAATCTTGAGAATGAGATTCTCGTTAATGATCAAAAACTTGAAGTAATCAATAGTGAATTTCTAAAGTCAGAAGTAAACTCCAACCACATTAGACTGAATAAATTAATTGAAAAGAAATCAAAGCTTGAAAATTCAAATTGGAATTTATATAATTGTTTTGATAATATATTAAAGGATATAGAGGATTATGAGTAATAAATTCTCCTGCGATAAAATGCTTTATGATATAGTAAAATGGCTTCGTTTTTTAGGATATGATACAGAATACAAAAGATATATCAGAAGAGATAAAAGCAGGATTTATATAACATCCAACACACATTTAAAAGATGTTTTTTTATTGGAGCATGGTTCTCTCCCGAATAAATTATTAAAAATTGATAAAGCATTCAACATTGTAAAAAAAACAAAATTATTTTCGAAGTGCTCGATTTGCAATGAGGATCTTGTTATAGCTGATGAAAACGATATAAAATATCTGAATAAATATATAAAAGACTCATTTTCAGAATTTAAGAAATGTACGGAATGTGGAAGAATATATTGGAAAGGGTCCCATTATAAAAAAATGATGAAGTTTCTAAATGATCTATTCCCAGATCTCATTGATAGTCGATAATTCCTCTTTTTTCTCCTCTTCCCTGTTTTTATCTTTTATCTTCTTATTTGAAGCAGGCATATCTTCTCTTTTAATATATTCCTTAATCGTCAAACCACCGAATTTTGCTTTTATCTCTTTTGCATAATAATTGGCGATTTCTCCCACTGTAAAAAATGATTTTAAAAAGATATCTCTATCGATACTTTTAATCATAAAAGCATAAGAAAATGAAACAATACCCAGATTCCTTTCTTTCTCATTTATAATAAGATTGAATGCCCCTGTTAGACTTTTACTATTTAATGTGAGTAAATATCCCAGCAATTTTTCAACTATTATAACATTAAAAATCAGATTTGCATAGATATCTATAATAAATGTATTATCTTTGGAATTGATAACATTAATATTGACAATGCTTTTATCAAAAAATGTGCCTATTTCACCATTATCATGGATAAAAATAAATTTTTCAATCTCATCTTTCTTCTTACCCTCGGAAAGAATCTCCAATATTTCATTTCTTAATTTTTCGAAATCACTACTTTTTTCCATTTGATGACCTATCTACTATTGATACTTTTTTATGTTTCATAGTTATTAGAATACTTGATACACCTTTCTCAATAAATAAATTAACTATTGGAAGAGAAATATATTCATCAATAAGTTTATTTACCTCTCTCCTACCTCTTTCCATTTTTAATGCTTCTGCTGCAATATATTCCAATACATCATCTGAATATTTAATATGAATATTATATTCCTTTGATATTCTATTAATTACAGTCATTATATTCGATCTTGCTACCTTTTCAAGGTGCTTTGGCTTTAACTTTTTAAACAATACTATATCATCAATACATGTCAAAACAGCTCTCTGTATACCTCTAAGATAATTTTCATCAGGAGTTTTTACAGATTTAATAAATCCGATTTTATCATGTTTTTCAGATAATTTATCCGATGGAATAAATATAATCGTATGTTTTGAAAAACTATGATTTTCACCATCACTACCTGCAAAACTCCCCTTATTCAATGCATCGGATAGGAAATTTACAACTGAGGGATGAGCAAGATCTATTTTGTTGAAAACTACCACCCCTCCGAAGTCACTTGTATTTCTATTATCCTTAATATTCTGAGATAATAGATTTAAAAACTTATCAAAATCCCATGCATCCTGATAAAGATCCATATCTATATTCAATAAATTAAATTCACTCTTTGAGAAATATTTTGCCACTGCTTTTGCCATTGAATATTTACCGGTTCCAATCGGACCCACAAACAGAAAAACACCATCCGGTCTTTCCGGTTTTAAGTCCAATCCCAGCTTTACCATTCTTAGTATACTCATAACTTTTTTACAAGCTTCCGATTGCCCCGGTATTGTCCTTTTTGCATATTTATCTAAAAGATTAAGGGATTTAATAATGTTATATTTTTTCTCATCATACCCAGTTTTAATCATTTCCATCTCATATTTACTTATTTTTTCCCCGTAGTCTTTTAACAATTCTTTTATGTTATGCTCCTTAATCAATGCACTAAACAATTCAGGAGGGGTAACTTTTTTGTTCCTATTCTTATCTCTTATCTTTACGGCAATTTTAAGTACCTTCTGAATCTCTTTTGTTACAACAAGAGTATTATTTGGAGATTTCTTCTTAAAATTCCCTTTATTCTTTATCATCTTTATAATAGTGTGAGCTGGTAATATATATTTTAAAAAATTATTTTCTTTTTTCAAGAATGCCCATAAAAGATGATAGGAATTCATCTTTCCTCTATATTGTAAAGAAATATCCTTTGCTTCATTAAATATTTCAATCGAACTTTCTGAAAATTTTTTTATAATTTCACTTTTATCTTTCATTATATAATACCTTCCAACACAATATAATATTTACTATCTTTACTAATTAAATCTAACTCATACTTTGATGATAATTCAAACCGTTTTTCAATTATCCAATAACTCATTGAAAAACCAATTAATTTTTTAATGTCATATTGGTCATAAACAATGGATGTATTAAACCTGTAAAGATTGATGTTGCCAGATAAATTGTATGAAATGCATGAACTACCTACTAAATTATTATATTGAATTTCAAATAAGAAATTAATAAAATTCAAATTTATAAATGTGAATCCTCCAAATACATTATAACCATCCGAAGAAATATCCCAGATTGTATCCTTATTCCCACCATAAGCCGATATTTCCAATATTTCATATATATTCAAAGCAGATGAAAATAATTTGAATTTGGAGTGATTCTCTCCTACAATTGCATTAATTTTAAATGAATTATTACCAAACGGAACATTAAATCCAATTTCCATCCCGTTAATTCTGTTGTTTAAAAAATAGTTATTAAAAATGGGATAATGCATCATTGGAATGCTAACGATGGATTTTGGAAGGTAATATGAAAAAGAAGGTATAAATCTCCCGAAACTCACATCAAGAATTCCGATATTATAAAGAAAAGTCGCATCAAGTAAACGAAATTTAAAATCTGTATATCTTACATAAGGGAATAATGTATCACCCTCAAATTCAGCAAATTCACATTGTGTAACAAACCGTAGATCATTTGTAATATTATCATAATACTTTGCCCTAAGTGAATAGAGGGAAAATCTACCGTTATTAAAGAAATCTGAAGAAAATGTAGTGGAATAACCTATTTTTGTATAAATTTTGAAATTACTATTATTAAAGGATTGTAGACAGAATGGCAATAATAATAGGAGTATTAATATCCTTTTCATCAGTTAATAATCGCAACCTTCTTAATGCTGTTATGAAAACCATCATTTACAATGATAAAATATATTCCGGGTTTTACATGATTATTATTTCTGTCTGTTAAATTCCAGTGAATAGCCCCTTTATAACTGTCATATCTCCCCGGTTTTAACTCTCCAATCTCCTCCTCATATATTTTCTTTCCTGAAGCGCTATAAACAAAAAATCTTACTAATGAGGCATGCCCCATATAAAATGGTATTATAAGTTCACCATTTCTTCCTATGGAAATGGGATTCGGATATATATTTCCAATAATATTGTCAGATTCCGTATCAATCGTATCAGGGATATGTCCGGTAAAATTATTATAAATCTTTATAAAATCATAAAGGTTATCATTAGAATTCCCGACAAGTGTAATAAATATCCCTGCTGGGTAATTCCGATTCTCCGGCAAGGTGCCAACCATCCTCATATTTTCAGCATCTTTATATAGAATCGTATCGCTATTAAATGTAAACGAATCAACAATCATACCTGTATAATCAATCAATTTTAACTCAAGACCGTCTGATATTATTAGGTTTGAATCCAATTCCGAATATACAACATTTGTTGTATCAAGACCACTAAAATGCGACACTAAATTATTCAGTGAAGGAACATTACCCAATATGTTAGCACTTCCTTCACCGATATTTATACCATTAAGTGGTATTGTATCTGTTCCTATAATAATTTTCCACTCATTTAAATTACCTGCCCCGAGATTGTATGATTTATACAAATCTGGGATTCCTGCTCCTATTTCATTATCAGGTGATGTGATATTCGAAGCATATGCCGCTAAAGCATTTTTAATTTGGACAGGACTCCATTCAGGATGGGATTGCAGCAAAAGAGCTGCGGCACCTGCTATCATTGCTGCGGCACCTGAAGTACCTTCGGATGTTAAATATATAGTATCAGGATCAATATCAACCGGGGTTCCCGTTGTATCAAAATATGTAAATGCCCTGCTGGCAGCAACAACTACCTCCTGTCCTAATGTTGCGATGTCAGGTTTTATTCTTCCATCAGCAGTAGGTCCGGGAATACTTATTGCACCGTAATAATTATCATCAAAGTTTGTTGCTCCGACCGTTAATACGCTATCACCGTCAGAAGGGGCTATCATAATACTTGAAGTGCTTTTATTGCCAATTGCCTGTACAATCAAAATACCTTTAGAGGCAGCTATATCTGCAACCTTTGTTACAGGAGTACTATCACCATTCATATCTCCCGAAGTGTACCAATCACTATACCCTACTGAACTTGAAATAATATCAACCCCGAGACTATCTGCCCATTCACAAGCTGCAATCCAATTATCTTCTTCAATTGTATCTTCTATCCCTGCATCTTCTACTTTGGCAAGGATCAATTTAGATGCAAATGCAGGTCCCTGGTACATACCTCTGAGAAATCCGGCAATAATCGACAACATTGCCGTACCATGCTCAACTGCTATTATTGAATCCTGAGCAGGGTCATAAGCAACAATCGTATCAAAATCTGCAGAAAGGAAATCCCGCTTGGCAATTATATTCTGAGTAATTGCTCTTAAACATTCGTGGGTTGTTTCAAAACCCGAATCAAATATACCAATTCTAATACCTGCGCCCGTAAAACCCTTCTGATGTATGGGAGGAATATTTAATTTCGTGATTTGAGTTTCATTCATTGAATAATCATAATCCCAGTTTACATTTATAGCTTCACTCACCAAATTGTCCTTGCTTTTATAATTCATCTTACCCCTTTTAATAATCATTTTTCTAACAGGTGAAATTCTAACAATAAAATCCATGTTTTGAAGATTATAAATACCCTTATTCTCCGATTCAACACTCACTGCATTAAGCCATCTTGATTTTCTTATGATTTTAAATCCACTATTTTCAATTATATCCATATATTTTTGTGAGATATTTATATCACTGTGGTCAAAGGGGCTATATGAGTTTATCTTTTCCCTTCGCCAAATTAAATGAGTATCCGAATGTTGATACAATTCAGATAGCCTTTCCACTATTTCAAAATTACTATTAATATTTTTATCCTTAAAATATACCCAATATCGTTCAGATGATAACAATAATGATGGAAAAAATAACAATAATATTACAGCAGTTTTTAATAAACACTTCATAATTAACCTCTGGATTTAAAAAATTTATCCTTTATTCTCGTAAATAATAACAACATGATCCCTGTTTAAAAGCATAAAATCTACCTTTGTATTTTTATTTGTTCTTATATCAAAAAGATTACATTCAGTGACAGGTATGAATTCAGATTTTCCAAAAGATGATTTTAACATATCACTTAATCTTGATGTTTTGATTACATGTACAAATCCCTGAATCTTTATAGACATGTCTGTGTAGATAGTTACAGGAATCAGATCTTTATCTAATTTAATATTCATATATGTAGTATAGCAGAAGATTAATTTCTTTTCAAGTAAAAAGTGTAATTTACGGTCGGGAAAATTGGAGTAAGGTCTTTGAAGACCTTACCCCCTTGTTTTTCTAAAATATTCTCTTTCGTGAAATTCGTTACAAATTCGTGTAATCATATTTATATTTCCTCTTCCGTGTTTATATTTCCCTTTCTAACTTCCTACTTGTCACATTCTACTTGATACTTGTAACTAGTT
>CBDVEF010000020.1:0-10921 GCA_965372935.1 uncultured bacterium
TTTTTATAAAATAATTGTAGATTCCTGCTTTCGCAGGAATGACACAGAGAGGAGGCAGGAATAATTACAACAGAGAGGAATGGATTAAATCCTTTCCTCTCTCCTTGAACTGGTAAGTATGTCCATACCTATCTGCCTTTTAAACTGTTCTCTACTTGACATATATATGTATATTAATATAATATATCTATTTAAAGGAAGGTGATTGATTATGAATGATGAAATTATTTTGAGTGTGGGTGATATTTCTCCGGACTTTTGTCTATCTAATCAGGATGATAATTATGTATGTCTTGAACATTATAGGAATCAGTGGAAAATATTATACTTTTATGATTCTGATAAAAAAGAAGATGCTATTTTAGAAGCAATGGATTTTACTGCTATGTCTGGTGAATTTAAAAAAGTGAATACAATTATAATTGGTATAAGTAAAGATACGACTAAAAATCATAGATTATTTCAAAAAAATAACTCATTAGATATTATGCTACTTAGTGATATAGAACATGAGGTTATTGAAAAGTATGGGGTATGGAAAATTGTTGATCGAGATAATATGAAATACCACGATACGGAAAAAGCTACATTTATAATTAATTTGCAAGGGAAAGTTGCTGCTATATGGAAAAATATAAGTGTGCAAGGACATGTAAACGAAGTGTTAAATAAACTTATAGAATTGAAAAAAGAAATATATAATACGAACAGGTAATAAAGTTATTTCAGCAGTTCTTCCTAATCGTATGATTAGCCATTGGTTTTTGCCATTTGAAATTTGCTTAGAAGAGGAATGAGATTTTGAAAATGAATTTAAGAAGAAGACAGATATTTAGAAATGCTTTTTATATTGTGACTTAACTGATTTTATAAAATGTTTATAATTAGAGGTAAGATGTTCTTGCAATTGGTGGAGTATTATTATATAATAAATTTATATGATGAAAATCGGTAAAGAATATTTTGATGATTTAACTGGTCTGTTTAATCGTCGTTATTTAAATAAATATACAAAGAAACATGTTGTAATAACACAATATCATAGTCCTCCTCTGTCGATTTTATTGATTGATATTGATCATTTTAAGAATATCAATGATACCTATGGACATGCAAGAGGTGATATTGTTCTTAAGGAGTTTGCAAAATTCTTAAAAAATATTCTAAGACAGAATGATACTGTATTTAGATATGGTGGAGATGAATTTATCTGCTTTTTGCCAAACTCGGATTATAATCAATCATTAAAAATAGCAGAAAGACTTATAGAACACTGTCGTAAAAAGGAGTTTTCACAGATAAGGATTACAATAAGTTTAGGTATGGCATCATTTCCGGATTTCTCAAGTAATTGGAAAGATCTATTTGAATTTGCCGATAAGAACTTATATAGCGCAAAAAGACATGGAAGAAATCAGGTAGGATACTTTATCGAAGATAAAAAGCAATTAATTATACCAACAAAGGAAATTATCGGTCGTGATAAAGAATTAAAGACAATAGCAAAAATTATAGAAAAATTACATTCCGGAATAGGCAGGACACTATGTATATCTGGAGAGGCAGGTGTTGGTAAAACAAGACTTATTCAAGAGATTATGAAAGATAATAATTATCAAAATGTACGGTTTTTAAGAACTAATCTTTCGGCTACAACAAAGTCGATACCCTATTATCCTATTAGAGAAATACTTCATAGTATAATTCGCAGTGCAGATGAAAAATGCTTTGATCAGCTTCCTAAAGCTTATCGAATTGAATTAACTAAAATTATTCCCGAATTGTTTAGTGATTCACAAGCAGATGAGCACCCCTTTATGATAGATAAGTTCAGACTATTCGAGGGGGTTAAGAAATTCTTAAAGTTAAGATGTTATAAAGCACCTCTCTTTATATGTATCGATAATGTTCACTGGTCGGATGAGGCATCACTTGAACTTCTCAGTTATCTTGTAAGGGGACTAAAAGATTATTCAATATTATTTGTTTTTGTATATCGTATCGAAGAGGTGGAAGGGGGGCTATTTCATAATATATTACAGCTTATGAGCAGGGAGAATATCTATAATGAGATAAGAGTTGAAACACTTGAAATAGCAGATACAATGAGAATGCTTACTTTAATTTTAGATAGTCCACTTTCACAGGAAATTATAAAATACTTATTCGATAAAACAGGAGGGAATCCCTTCTTTATTGAAGAATTGATCAAATCTATGGAAGAAAACCGTGAACTTATCTGGAATAGAAAGGAATGGATATTGGATAAAAAGAAAGACATTGTAATACCTATATCTCTTGAAAGCGTTGTTGAAAGAAAATTAAATCTTATTGACAGGGAATCAAAAAATATTCTTGAGTATATGGCTGTAATTGGAAGGGAATTTAATTTTTCATTCTTAATGGATATCACTGGTTTAAATGAAGGTCAACTTTTCGATTTAATAGATGAAATTGTAAAAATGAGATTATTATCAGAGAGTGAAGGAGAAAAATATTACTTTTCTGAAGATATTATAAGGGACATTATATATAATCAAATTATAAAATCCAAATTGAAACATTACCATAAAGAAATTGGCACTAAAATTGAGGAGCGTAATAAGGACAATACGGAAAATTTTGCTGAAGAACTGTCCTTCCATTTTCATCTAAGTAGTGATTGTAATAGTACTCTTAAGTACAGTATATTTGCAGGGGATAAAGCACAAAATTCTTATGCTAATAAGGATGCTATTCGATTTTATACATGGGCAATTAATTGCTTGAGTGGAAATGAATTTAAAGATGATGGGGATATAAAAATGATTGATTGCTTGAAAAAACGTGCTAAGGTTTTATCTATTATAGGAGAAAACGATATTGTGATTGAAGATTTAAATAGAGCAATCGATATTTCAAAAAGATTAAATCAAAAGAAAATGGAAGCTGATTGTTATATGCAACTTTCTAAGGCTTTTCAGGAGAAATCTCAGTATAAGAAGACAAATAGATTTGTTGATAAAGCTCTCAAAATATATAAGAAACTGGGCAATTTGGAGGGAGAGGCTTTATGTTACAGCTATAATGCTAACACACATTTTTATATAGGGGAATATAATAGTGCTCTTGATTTAAATAAAAAAGCTTTAGAAATAAGAGAGAAGATAAATGATAAAAAAGGGATAATTGAAAGTCTTAATAATTTTGGCATTGTATATCAGAATCTCGGAGAAAATGCAACTGCTCTTGATTTCTATAAACGAGTATTAAGCATAGCAGATGAAATAGGAGATTTAAAGGGGAAATCAAGAGGATTAAACAATATGGGGGTTATTTGGTATAATCAAGGAGATTATTTAAAAGCACTGGATTTTTATAATAATTCTTTGAAGATTATTAAAGAAATTGGTCATATTCAGGTCGAAGCTATAATTCTTAACAATATCGGAAGTATTTATCATATTATATGCAATTACAAAGAAGCTATGGACTATTATGAAAAAGCACTGGATATTTTATCAAATATGGGTAATAAACAGGCAATGGTAACGACCTTTTATAATCTTGGTATCATAAATTTTGATAGAGGGTATTTTGGGGATGCAATGAGCTATTGTAAACAATGCTTAATATTGGGAGAGGAAATCGGAGATAAAAAAATGGAGGCAGCTTGTCTTACAAGTATGGGTGGGCTTTTTATGGAGGAAAATAATTATACAAAAGCTAAGAAGTATATTTTTAAGGCATATAATATAGCCAGTGAAATTAAATCTAAATTCCTTATTTCATATATAATCCTTAGTATGATTGCTTATCACCTGGATAAAGGGGAGCTTGACAAGGTAGAATTGCGACTTGCAGAGAATATGATGCTTGTTAAGGAGCTAAAATCTAAGGAATTTGAAGGTGAAGTTTTAAGGTTATATGGAAGATATTATACAGAAAAGAAACAATGGGAAAAGGCATTGTCATATTATAAGAAAGCAATAGCATTATTTAAAAAGTTGAATAATTTTTCAAATACTGCTCGAACAAACTATTTTTTAGGGATTATGTATAAAAGAAAGGGGGAGGTTGTTAAAAAGAGGAGATATCTAAATATAGCCAGAAGAATGTTTAAAAAGTACAAAGCTAATGGGTGGCTTAAGAAGATAGATAAAGAGCTGGTTTAAACGGGGCTAATATAAGTTTCAACTCATTAATTTTATAAAGAACAGAAAGAAATAATTCTCTAATCTATAACATCGTATTTAGTTATCCTTAATATTTAATGTCCGGATTTTATCGCTTTATAAATACAAAATATTATTCCACCAAAGAGTATCCCAAAACCAACAACCATCATTATCCATGCTAATAGAGGCATTATTCTACTCCTCTAAATTTTCTTTTTCTTATTGAAAGGATAATTGCGATGATCAATGTAGCTACAAGTACAGACATTCCTATAAAAAGAGCTCCTCTTGAATATTCTCCATAAGGGTTTATTATCTCATTCTTTATATTCCATATCATTATTACCAATAGTATAATAGGAATAAAGAATTTTATAAGAATATCCCACCATCTTCCTATTGAAAAATCGGATTGCCTATTTGCATACTTCCTGAGTACAGATGGTCCGACAATATAGCCAACCACCAAACATTCGAGTATAACGATTATTATAAGTCCGTAAACCGAAAAATAATGGTCTACTATATCAAGCCAATATAGACCTGAATTAGTTGTGAAAAGAATGCCGAGAACAATGGCAATGACGCTTATTATAAAATTCATTATTGGCCTGGATATTTTCCATTTCTCAAGTGCAGCTGATGAAAATGCTTCAACAAGGGAGAAAGCTGAATCTATACCTAATGTCAATAGCATTATAAAAAACAGAGCTCCAAATATTTCTCTTGCAAAGGGGAAAAGGTTTATGATTGCTGGATATGTAACAAAAGCAAGTCCGGGTCCGCTTGCAACAACATTTGCAACAGGAACACCTTTCTGTAAAGACAAATAACCGAGAGTTGAGAATATAGCAATAGAAGCAAGAAGACTCGTTGCACTATTCGCAAGACCAATTAAAAAAGCATTGTTTATTATATCTGCCTTTCGAGGGAGGTGTGAAGCATATGCTATCATTATCCCAAAACCGATACTCGTTGAAAAAAATATTTGAGAATATGCATTAATCCACACCTCTGGGCTCCTGAGGGCTGCAAAATTGGGAGTAAAGAGGTACGACAACCCGTTCATCGCTCCGGGGAGAGTTACTCCCCTTATGATTAGTATGATTAGTATGATCCATGGAAAGATAACAGTAACATATACGATTTTTCCTACACTTTTAACACCCTTTATAATGCTGAAATATATCCAGAACCAGACAGCTATGAGTCCAATCAAAATGGGAAAAACAACCATTCCAACATTTGATGGTGATTTACTCAGATGTAAAACATTATTGAAAAAATGTGTATCGGGAGTGCTTCCCCATGCAAGTGTGAATGATTTCCCAAGATAAATAAGAGACCACGACATAATTACAGCGTAGTAAACAACAATACCCATTCCTATGATCACAGCCCACCACCCAATCCATTTTGTTTTTTTATTAAATGAACTGAATGCATTAGGAGCTGCTTTTTCAGTTTTGTGACCAAGTGAAAATTCTAATATTAGAAGTGGAATGCCTGCTGTAAACAATGCAATAATATAGGGGATCAAGAATGCTCCCCCACCATATTTATATGCAATATATGGAAACCTCCAAATATTCCCCAATCCCACAGCTGAGCCTATTGCTGCTAAAATAAATGCAGGTCTTGAATCCCAGTTTTCTCTTTTTGCCTGATTCATAAATAGATGATAAAATAAATATAAGTTTATGTCAATACAGACTACGGACATATTCCCCCTCCCTTCTGTTCCCTCCCACTGTGGAGGGAAAGTTAAAAGATCTCTTCCCTTCGTGCAATTCTTGACTATATCTCCCTTTTCCCTTTCCGTGTTATTACTCTCTATTCCGTGGTTTTCTTCCTCGCCCTTGATGGGAAAGGACTGATATGAGGGTGATATGATACATATGTCCACACCTATCTACCAGACATATTAATATCATCTTGACTATATTCCTCACTTGTGGTATTTATTGCAATATTTATTAAGGAAGGAGGCTTTAATGAAACAGAATTTCACATGGAAATTTTTGGTTATTATTGTAATTATAATACTTGCTTTATGGCAACTAAGTTATACTTTAAGATTTATGACACTTAGCGAAGAACAAAAAAGTAAAATGGATCCTACAAAATTATCGAGACTTGAAGATAAAGCAATTCATCTGGGACTTGATCTTAGTGGTGGAATGCATATTATCCTTGAGGTAGACAAATCGAAACTAACAGCTCAAGATGCAAAAGGAGCTACAGGAAGAGCTCTCGAAGTAATAAGAAACAGAATTGACCAATATGGTGTTTCTGAACCGGTAATTCAGAAACAGGGAGAAGACAGGATCCTTATTGAACTTCCAGGTGTTATTGCCAAACAAAGGGCGAGAGAGCTTATAGGGAAAACGGCACAGCTTGAATTCAAACTGACGGTGAACAATGCTAAAACCCAAGAGATTATTAAAAAGATTGACGAAGTACTTTCCAAATCGGAATTGGCAAAAAACGATTCGATATATAACGAGAATCTATTTTCAAGTATAGCTATTTACAACGGTTATGATATTAAAGTTTTAAAGCATGATATTTATTTAATTAATGAAATTATTAATCGTGAAGATGTGAAGAATGCATTACCGGGAGATGTTATATTTTTATGGGGACCCAGCCCAAAATCAAAGGATGCTCAGGAAAGATCATTATTTCTGGTGTATAAAAAAACACTCCTTACAGGTGCTGCTATTGTAGATGCAAGAGCAGGTATCGGCACATCGAATAATCCTATGGGTGTAAAGGTAGATCTTACTATGACAAGAAAAGCAGCGGGCAAATGGGCAGCAATAACAGGAGCAAATATAGGGGAAAATATAGCTATAGTTCTCGATAGTATTGTACAGTCAGCTCCAAGAGTTATTACGAGAATTCCAAATGGAAGGAGCGAAATAGAGATGGGTAATTCATCGATGGCAGATGGAAAATCACTTGCTATAATATTAAGAGCAGGTGCTTTGCCTGCCCCAGTAAGAATAATCGAAGAAAGGATAGTAGGTCCGACTCTTGGGCAGGACTCTATTCGAAAAGGATTGAATGCCATTATTATCGGGGGTATTTTTGTGCTTATATTTATGGCGATATATTACAGTGCAGCAGGTCTTATAGCTGATTTTGCACTTACTTTTAATATTATCATTCTATTAGCTATCCTGTCTCTTTTTAGAGCAACACTTACATTGCCTGGTCTTGCAGGTATTATTCTCACTATCGGGACTGCTGTAGATGCGAATGTTCTCATATTTGAAAGGATAAGAGAAGAGATAAAATCTGGAAAGACATTTAGAACAGCTATTGATTCCGGTTATGATAAAGCATTTACAACTATCTTAGATGCCAATGCAACAACATTGCTTGCAGCTATAATTCTTTACTGGTTTGGTGCAGGAGCAATAAAAGGTTTTGCTATAACACTTAGTATAGGTATTGTAGTTAGTTTCTTTACTGCAATATTTGCTACAAGATTGATTTTCGATTGGGCAGTTACAAAATTTCAAATTAAAGAAATAAGGATTTAGGAGGAAACAATGCTAAAGATATTTAAAGACACACATATAAACTTTGTTAAAGCAAGAAAAAGGGCATATACAATATCTTTTATCCTGATTGCGATAACAATTGTTTCAATCATAGCTCACCGCGGTTTAAATTATGGCATTGATTTCACCGGTGGTTCATTAGTTCAAGTGCATTTCAATAAAGATATTAATACTGAAAGAGTAAGGAATATTGTTTCAGAAGCAGGATATAGTGGAGCAATAATTCAACGATTCGGAAAAAGTAATGATTATTCAATAAAGATTATTAATATTGAATCTATCACGAGTGATACTATCGGTCCTGACATTATAGAAGCTTATGCTGAACCAAATCCTACCAATGGTGAAAGTCAAATAATTATACATGTAAGAGCTTATGACAAAGAGGCAATAATATCCAAAATTGAATATTCTTTGAAACCGTTTGATGAAGCAAATGATAATGACATTATATCTGTTAGGGCCAGTGATACATATGATAGTGAACTTGAAGACGGAATCTTTTCAATAAAGACATTAACGATGAAAAAGGGTGATATAAAATCAATATATATTAGAGCAACAGACTTACAAGGTAATGTGGGGAATGCTGATTTCATACAAATTAAAGTATCTAATCTTGGAGATAATGTTTCGATTGATGATATAAAATCTGAGATAAAGAAGGATGTTGACATTAAAAAAACAGCTGAAAACCTTAAAAAGAGTGATGGTGAAATTCTTAAAGAGGCATTTGATTCAAAATTAGGGGAAGGCAGTGTCAGGGTTGACAAGGAAGATATGGTTGGTCCTAAGATTAGTAAGGAACTTCAATTAAAAGCAATATGGGTTATTATCCTCGGTATAGTGATAATGCTTTTATATGTAACATTTAGATTTTCATTCAGATTTGGTGTCGCTGCAATAATAGCTCTTTTTCATGATGTTATTATTACAATCGGTTTGATTTCCATAACAAATCTTGAAGTTAGTACAGAGACGGTTGCTGCTTTACTAACTTTAATAGGTTATTCCATAAATGACTCTATTGTGATTTCCGATAGAATAAGAGAAAATATTAAGAAACTAAGAAAGGAAAATTTTATTACAGTTGTTAATAGAGGTATTAATGAAACACTTTCTAGAACAGTCATTACATCACTTACAACATTGGTTGTTCTTCTTACATTGACAATAGTAGGTGGTCCTGTAATTAGAGGTTTTTCAAATACATTAATATTCGGGGTTCTTATAGGCACATACTCTTCAATATTTGTTGTCGCACCTATTGTAGTTGAATGGGAACTAAAATCTCCAAGTCGAAATTTGAAAATTAAGTAAAATAAAATGCGAGCTTTTAGCTCGCTTTTTATTTTACCAATGTAAATCTGTCCTCTGATGTTAACATTCCCATTTTTCGATTTACATTTTGCAATTTACGAACTTGTAACTTGCTATTCGTAACTGTTATACACACCTATTTGCTCACAATGTATCAACACTATTTGACAATTCGGATACAAATGTTATTATGAATACTAATATAATTGTGGATGAGGATTTATGAAAAATGAAATTGAAATATTAATAAATCAGGTTAAAGAAAATACAATAAGTGGAGATATTGAGATCGCAAGAATGTTAATTTCTTTTATGCTCGATAATTTTTACCTATTAAAAGATGAAGATCTTGTCAATGTCGCAGAACAGTTAAAGAACGCAAAAAATGAAATGGCATCAATACAAAATATTGCAAGGATATTAACTCTCTATGCGGATAAATTAGATGAATTATATAAGGAACTGATTGCTTTTAGAAAATTTATTGTACCCGATTATAATAAAATCCATTTTAGAGATCTTTTCTCCGATTTGAAAAAACCTATTGGAATAATCACTCTTAGCAGAAGCTCTACTGTAAAATATGCTATAATATTATTATATAAGAAAAATCTGCTAAAAAACCTTTATGTCATTCATTCTTATCCCGGAGGCGAGGGGGAAAGACTTTTAAAGGAATTAAATGAAAATGGTATTAATGGTATATTAATTGAAGATCTTACTTTCTATCAATATATGGATAATATAGATATTGCAGTAACAGGTGCAGATGCAATAACCGATAAGTATTTCATAAACAAGGTGGGGTCGTATCTCCTATTTGATTATGCTAAAAAAGCAGGAAAGAAGACATTAGTTTTAGGAAACCCTTTGAAGAAAATTTCAACTGATATAGTAATAAAGAATAAGGAATATGAGAAAATTCCTCTAAAACTTGTCGATAAAATATTTGTTTAAGTAGGAGCAGATTTCTGTGTCTGCCCTATTCTCTTCGTGTAATTCGTTGTTATTTCTTTCTTTCCCTTCTCGGCTGGTGTCTGATATCTGAAGTCTGATGTCTATTATCTTTTATTTGTGAATTCATGGTGGATCTCTCCTGTCGCGATAATATTAAAACAGATTTTCTATATCGTTAATTTCTTTAATTATTTCACTTGAAAGTATTTCCGAACCAGTTTTTGTAACAAGAATATCATCTTCTATTCTTACCCCAATTTCATCCTCCTTTACATATAATCCCGGTTCGCAACTGATCACATCGCCTGCTTTCAAGGGTTCATTATTGAAGATATCATGAACATCTATGCCTATAGAATGACTTACATTGTGATAGTAGTATTTACCTAAATCTTTAACATCCTTAATATATTTCATATTTTTCATCTCTTTGCCAAGCAGTTTTATTGTGAATTCATTCAGCTCTTTCAATGTTTTGCCCGGTTTTATTATATCTATTACAGCTTTCTGGGTTTCAAGAACCGCTCTGTATATATTTTTTTGTTTTTTATTAAATTTCCCGGATGTTGGGAATGTTCTCGATATATCACTTGCATAGTAGTTATATTCGGAGCCCACATCAAAAAGAATTACACTATTTTCCGGAATCTTTGAATTATTCTCTGAATAGTGTAGTGTTGTAGAATTAATTCCCGAAGCTATTATTGAAATAAAAGCATTGTTTTTTGAGTTGGCAAATCTGAAACCATACTCAAGAGCTGCCTGTACCTGATATTCATATGCTCCGGGTTTTATATACTTTATTGCATTTTTAATACCCTTATTTGTAATGGAAATTGCTTTTCTCATAAGATCGATTTCATTTTTTGATTTAGTTCTACGAAGAGAGGATATATATTTTGATACGGAATTGAT